>JAGBDQ010000294.1 GCA_017937415.1 Oscillospiraceae bacterium | reverse complement strand
ATCGCCCACCGGCTCTCCACCATTCAGCACGCCGACAAGATCCTGGTCATGGAGCACGGGGACGTGATGGAACAGGGCACTCACGAGGAGCTCATGGCCAAAAAGGGGACCTACTACAAGCTGTACGCCTCCCAGTTTGAATAAGCCGGAGCCCCGAAACAAGCAAAAATATGCCCCGCCGTGAATACGGCAGGGCATATTTTTGTTGGAAATTACTCCTCGACCACCACGTCGGCGTCGGGGGCGTTCTTGCCGATGGACTCGATGCCGTTGAGGCAGCTGTCCTTGGCCTTGTAGCCCTCGCCGGTGAGAATGATCTCGCCGTTCTTGGCCTTCAGACGGAACCGGAACTCCCCGGCCTTGTCCTGATAGACCTCGTACTTGGGGTGGGTCAGCTCCTCGAAGCCCTCCTTGGTCTGGTCCTCCACGTGGGCGCCGCAGTTCTTACGGACGCTCTCGATGCCGGCCTTGCAGCCGTCCAGGGCAGTGTAGGTCTGGCTGGTGGCGATGACCTGGCCGTTTCCGGCCACCAGGTTGAACTTGAAGCCGCCGTTCTTGGTCTCCGCGATCTTAAACTTTCCCATGTTCCTGTTCCCTCTTTCTGTTTATTTTTCAGCGTCCCCGCAGGGGATCGCTGTCTGGTGTTTCTATCATACACTATTTTTCTGCCGGACGCAAGAGAAAAAGCCCCTGTTTGGGATAAAATTCACCCAAACAGAGGCTTTCTTGGTTCGATCACGGGGCAAACTGCCCCCAAAGGGGCCTTGCCGGCGCTTTCCCTGTCAGGATCAGGTCAGCTCCAGCTTCTCAAAGGCTTTGTAAAGCCCGTCCTGGTCCACATCGTCGGTGACCAGATGGGCCATGGCACGGATCTCGGCTCCGCCGTTGCCCATGGCCACCCCATAGGCGCAGTATTCCAGCATGGGAATGTCCACCTTGGCGTCCCCAAAGGCGATGGTATCCTCCCGGCTTGCCCCCAGGTGGCGGAGCAGGGCGTCGATGGCCTTGCCCTTGTCAATGTCCCTGACTCCCAGGTCTCCGAAGAGGGCGGTCTCCCCCACGCCGCCCCAGGTGCCGCTCTTCATGTCGGGAAACAGGGCCTGAGCGTCCAGGAAATCCTGGTAAGAACTCAAAATATAACTGATCTTGTTCACATCGTCCCGGTAGAGCCCGGCGCCGAAGATCATGTCCGGGAAGGCGTCCCGGACCGTCATGGTGTCGGCCTTAGGGTTATCCTTCCGGCGGGAATACTCCCGCATGGTCTCCAGGGCGGCCTGCTCAAATTTTTCACTGGCGTAAAGGCCGCTGTTGCTCTCCAGATAAAATTCCAGGCCCCGGCTGTGGCACCAGTCCACCACCCGTTTACATTGGTCCGGGGTGAGGCACTGGTGGAAGATCTCCTTCTCCTGGTCCTCCACATAGCTGCCGTTGCCGCCGATCATGCCGTCCAGGCCGATGTCCCACAGGGGCGGGTAGACCTCGGCCTTGCTCCGCCCGGTGCAGAAATAGACCTTGTGGCCCTTGGCCCGGGCCCGCCGGATGGCCTCCACCGCCGACTGGGGCAGGTTGCCCTCATAGTCCACCAATGTGCCGTCCACGTCCAGGAAGATGATCTTGCTCATGCTGTTTTCTCCTTTTCTTTTTTGCCGTGCTCTCTGTGTTATTTCTTCCCGCGGCGGAGAAGCGTTTCGTGCATCAAAATCATCAGTGCCAGAATGGCAAGCAGGTACACCGGCAAAAGCACCGGGCCGAACCATCCGGCCAGCAGACCGTAGAGCGGGGGCATCAGGCAGGTACCCACATAGGCGCTGGCCATCTCCACCCCGATGACCGCCTGGGAGCGGTCAGGCCCAAAATGGTACGGGGTGGAATGGATCACGCAGGGGTAGATGGGGGCGCAGCCCAGACCGATTATGGCCAGCCCGGCCAGAGTGCCATACAGAGGCAGAGGCAGAAGCAGGGCGGCGATCCCCACTCCGATCAGCCCCTGGCCCAGCCGGATCATCCGGCTGTCGCTGAGTTTCATGGTGAGAAAACCGCTGAGAAACCGCCCGGTGGTAATGCCGATAAAAAAGAGGCCCGCATATCCCGCCGCAGTCTCGGCGGGAAGGCCCTTATGGAGATTCAGGTAGCTGCTGGCCCAAAGGATGGCGGTCTGCTCCAGAGCGCAGTAACAGAAGAAGGTGACCATGATCTCCTTGGCGCCCGGAATGGCCACGATCTCTCTCAAAGAGAGGGGGCGGGCGTCTGTTTCGGTCTCCGGCCCGGTCCCGGTGCTTTTCCAGAGGGGCAGGCTCACCACCAGGACCGCCGTCAGGACGATCTGGAGCAGGGAGATATACCGATACCCCATGCCCCAGCCCTGCCCTCCGGTCAGGGCATAGCCCATCACATAAGGCCCCGCCGTAGCGCCCAGGCCCCACATACAATGGAGCCAGCTCATGTGGCGGCTGGTGTAGTGAAGGGCCACGTAATTGTTCAGGGCCGCGTCCACGCTGCCTGCCCCCAGGCCGTAGGGAACGGCCCACAGGCAGAGCATCCAGAAGGACCGGCTGATTGAAAATCCCATCAGCGCGGCCGCTGTCATTCCCACGCTGATGGCGGTCACTTTTCCCGTGCCCAGACGTTTGGTCAGCCTGTCGCTCTGCAGGCTGGACAGGATGGTGCCCACAGCAATGATCATGGAGATGATACCCGCCCAGGAGATCGGCACATGGAGCGTCCCATACATGGAGGGCCAGGCCGCGCCCAGCAGGGAGTCAGGAAGCCCTAAGCTGATAAAGGACAGGTAGATCACGGCCAAAAGAAGCTGTATCATCTTGTGTTTCCTCCCTTTTTTACTAATCTGATTATATCAGCAGGAAACACGGCTCATATAGAAATAAACCGTCAAATACTATAATGATCGCGTCAAAAACGGAACACGCGCCAAAGGATCGCCCCTTTTATGGCAAAAGGCAGGTGAACAGGTCACCTGTCTTTTACGCATCCACTTTTTGGAATTTTTTGCTCTCGGCCACCGCCAGCTGGTCGCAGCGGTTGTTGAACTCGTTGTCCGCGTGCCCTTTGACCCAGTGGAGATGGAGGGTGTGATAGTCGCACAGGGAGAGCAGCTCCTCCCACAGGTCGGGGTTGAGGGCGGGCTTTTTGTCCGGCTTTTTCCAGCCCTTGGCCTGCCAGGACCTGGCCCAACCCTTCTCCAGGGCGTCGATGACATATTTGGAGTCGGACCACAGCTCCACGATGCAGGGCTCCTTCAAGGCTTTGAGGGCTGAGATGACCCCGGTGAGCTCCATGCGGTTGTTGGTGGTCTGGGCTTCGCCCCCGGAGAGCTCCTTTTGGAACTTGCCGTACTGGAGGATGGCCCCCCAGCCCCCCGGCCCCGGATTTCCCGAGCAGGCCCCGTCAGTGTAGATGGTAACTGTTTTCATGCGCCTCTCCTAAAAATAGCGATTTTTTACTCCCAGGGGTCCCCGGATCTTTGCCGGGCCCGGTCCCTTTCCAGCTTTTTCCGCTCCCGGCGTTCATCCCGCTCCACGCTGCGCCAGGCAGCCCTGCTGAACAGGCGGCCTACCAGCGTCAGGACCCACAACAGCAGGCCAAATCCGAAAAAACTAAGTCCTCTTTCCACATTGTATCTGCCGCCGCGTACCCAGCGGTGCAGCGTATGGTAGGTATCGGAAACCTCGTCGTACCGTTTTTCGTCAAATTCCGTCTCCTGCCGTTGGCCAAATCGGACTTCCTGCATGGCTTCATATTCCGCCTTTACCTTCAGATATTGGAATTCCATCACGAGGCAAACCGAAAAAGCCGCCAGCAGAAACAGCCCCAAGGCCCAAAAACCGAATTTTGCCGATCCCTTTTTTTGGGCGTCTTTCGGCTTCGCTTTCTTCTTCTCCTCACAGTCCCTATGCCTGTAGGCGCGGACCAGCCGAACCAAGGGCACGGCGCCAAAGCCAAGAGAATAGGCAAGGGCAAGCGCGCAGAGGACCACACATTCCACAAAAGACGCCCTGCCGTTGGCCGCGCGCTCCCACGGGCGAAGGATCAGCAAAAGCGTCAGGCCTAAACCCGTCTGTCCGACCCGGTTGACCACACCGGCCCAAAACAGGCCCCTGTCCGTCAGCCTGCGATAATGGATCAGAAACGTACTGACCGACATGGCAATACAGACAGCCCCCAGCCCAAAAAATCCAAAGCAGGAGACTCCCATTTTTTCCATTGCCACGGAACGGCCCTGGAAAAAGAGCAAATAGGCGGAAAGAAAAATCAATAGGCCTCCACCTAAGCCCATTCCCCACATACGTTCCCGGTCCCGCCAGGACAGCCCTTCAGGTTTCCGGATCAGCTCCCTCCAGGTTTCTTTTTGTTCTTTCTTCATTGCTTCTCCTCAAAAGCCTTCCCCTGGGGGAAGGCCTTTCACTCCCACGGGTCCTTGTTTTCCTTCTTCTCCGCCTTGGGCTTTTTCCGGAACATGACCCAGTAGATGATGGAGTAGGGAATTCCCGCTCCGAAGATCCAAGCGAAGGGAATCAAGATGGCCCCCAGATAGCTGTCCTGGGACGCCTCCCCGTCGGGGCCCATCATCAGGACCATGACCACAAAGGCCAGGATCAGCACCAGAAGGGCGATCAGCCAGTAGATCAGGCTGAGCCTCACAAACTTCTTGTTCTTGGCCTCCAGGGCCTTCTGCTCCTCGGGGGAGAGAACGCCCACCTTTCCGTCAAACATGCCGAAGCTTCCCGGTCTCATGGTGTTCATGGCTTTTCTCCTTTCACATTCCCGCGGCGGCTTCCTTCATCACCTTCTGCCAGGCCGCATTGAACTCCTCCTGGGAGAGGAGCCCAGCCTCCTTCAGGGTCTTGAGCTGCTCCAGCTTTTTCTTGTCGCTGAGCTCAGTGGACTTAATGTGGTCGTGGTCCACATGGGTGCCGCCCCGGGCCTTGGCCCGGACCGTGTTCCGCTTCTGGATCCGGTCAGCCTGGGCTTTGGCCTTGATCTTGGCCGTTTTCATCTGGGCGGCAAAGACCACCGCCACGACCGCGAGAATTAAGACGATCTCTATCATACCGATTTTCATTTTCCGCCCTCCTTACAGCTCCTTCAGGATCTCTTTCCGCTTTTCCTCATACTCCTCGGCGGTAATGAGCCGCTGGTCATACAGGCTCTGGAGCTTTTTGAGCCGCTCCTCAGAGGACTCCTCCTCCGGTTCCTCATCGGTGATCTCATAACCCCCGAACAGGCTGGTGTTGTCCCGCTTGCCAAAAAGATAGAGGCCGTTCACCGCCGTGATGGCCACCGCGATCCCTGTCCAGACCAGACCGAACAGGCCGGCCTGCGGGATCGCTACGGTAAGCCCGATAATCACAAAGAAGATCCCCACACCGAAGCTCATGCCGGCGCTGACCTTGCTGGGTCTATAACGGACGTGTTTTTTCATGGCGGTTCCTCCTTTCGGGCGGGTAAACATATCAATTCAGGGCAGGACCCCGGTTTGGGACCCCCTGTGGATTTATTCCTGGGTAGGAGTTTCTTCTATGCTCTCCGCTCCTTCGGCAGTGGTTTCCTCTGTCTCGGCGGGGGCCTCCTCATGGTCGGTGAGGGCCAGGGCGATGACCTGATCCCCCTCCTCCTTGAAGCGCATGACGATGACGCCCTGGGTGGAGCGGCCTGCCATACGGATGGCCTCCACCGGGGTGCGGATGAGGATGCCCGCCTGGGTGACCAGCAGCAGGTCCTCGCTGCCGTCCACCACCTTGACGCCCACCACAGGCCCGGTCTTTTCGGTGACCATGTAGTTCCTCACGCCCACGCCGCCGCGCCCGGTGACCCGGTACTCGCCCACATCGGTGCGCTTACCGTAGCCCTTCTCGGTGATGGAGAGGACGGTCTTGCCCTCGGTGGCCCGGGCGGCGCCCACCACGTAGTCGCCCTCCCGGAGGCGGATGCCCCGGACGCCCATGGAGGTCCGGCCGGTGGGCCGCACATCGTTTTCGTCGAAGCAGACCGCCATGCCGTCGTGGGTGGCGATGAGGATCCTCCGGGTGCCGTCGGTCTCCCGGACAGCCACCAGCTCATCCCCCTCCTCTAAGGTGAGGGCACGGATGCCGTTGTTGCGCAGGTTCTTCAGTGTCTGGACAGGCAGCCGCTTGACCGTGCCCTGGCGGGTGACCATGAAGAGGTACTTCTCGGTGTCCTCTTCCTCCCGGAAATGGAGCATGGTCTGGACCCGCTCCCCCTGCTCGATCTGGATGATGTTGATGAGGTTGGTGCCCTTGGCGGCCTTGCCGCTCTCGGGAATCTGGTAGCCTTTCTTGCGGTAGACCTTGCCCGTATCGGTGAAGAAGAGGAGGTTGTCGTGGGTGGAGGCGGTGAACACATCCACCACATAGTCCTCCTCCCGGGTGGTAATCCCCTTCTTACCCATGCCGCCCTTACTCTGGGCGGCGTACTCGCTCACCGGGGTGCGCTTGATGTAGCCCGCCTGGGTGAGGGTAAAGACGCACTGCTCCTCCTCAATAAGGTCCTCAATGTCGATCTCGTCCTCCACGTCCTGGATCTCGGTGCGCCGCTCGTCCCCGAACTTGTCGGAGATGGCGGTAAGCTCCTCCTTCAGGATGGACTTCACCAGCCCCTCGTCGGAGAGGACCCGGTTATAATAGGCGATCTTCTCCTCCAGCTCCTTGTACTCGGCCTCCAGCTTCTCCCGGTTCAGGCCCTGGAGGGCGATGAGCCGCATGTCGCAGATGGCCTGGGCCTGGACATCGTCCAAATTGAACCGGGACATCAGGTTCTCCTTGGCGTTGTCGTAGGAGGAGCGGATGATCTTGATGACCTCGTCAATGTTGTCCTGGGCAATGAGAAGACCTTCCAGCAGGTGGGCCCGCTCCTGGGCCTTTTTCAGGTCGTACCGGGTCCGGCGGACAATGATCTCCTCCTGGAATTTCAGGTACTCGTCGATGATGTGCCTGAGAGACAGGATCTTGGGCTGGGACTGGTTATCCACCAGGGCCAGCATATTGACGGCAAAGGAGCTTTGGAGCTGAGTCTGGGCAAAGAGGCGGTTGAGCACCACCTGGGGGTTGGCGTCCCGCTTGAGCTCGATGACGATACGCATACCGTTCCGGTCGGTCTCGTCCCGGATGTCGGAAATGCCCTCCAGCCGCTTGTCCTCCACCTGGTCGGCCATATTTTTGATGAGCATTCTCTTGTTGACCTGGTAGGGGATCTCGGTGACAATGATGCGCATCCGGTCCTTGCCGAACTCCTCGAACTCGGTGCGGGCCCGGATGGTCACCTTGCCCCGGCCGGTGGCGTAGGCCGCCCGGATGCCGCTGCGGCCCATGATGATACCCTTGGTGGGGAAGTCGGGGCCCTTCACATACTCCATCAGGTCGGCCAAGGTGGCGTCGGGGTCGTCCAGCACCTTGATGCAGGCCCCGATGACCTCCTTGAGGTTGTGGGGGGGAATGTTGGTGGCCATACCCACGGCGATACCCGAGGAGCCGTTCACCAGCAGGTTGGGGAACCGGCAGGGCAGCACCCGGGGCTCCTTCCGGCTCTCGTCAAAGTTGGGGTCCCAGTCCACGGTCTCCTTCTCGATGTCCCGCAGGATCTCCTCGGAAATACGGCTCAGCCGGGCCTCGGTATAACGGTAGGCGGCCGGGGGGTCGCCGTCCACCGAGCCAAAGTTGCCGTGGCCCTCCACCAGCATATAGCGCATGGAGAAGTCCTGGGCCAGGCGGACCATGGCGTCGTAGACGCTGGCGTCCCCGTGGGGGTGGTACCGGCCCAGCACGTCGCCCACGCAGGTGGCCGACTTCTTGAAGGGCTTGTCGTGGGTCAGGTTGTCCTCGTACATGGCGTAGAGGATCCGGCGGTGGACCGGCTTCAGGCCGTCCCGCACATCGGGCAGGGCCCGGCCCACGATGACGCTCATGGCGTACTCGATGTAGCTCTTCTCCATTTCGGGGACCAGGGGGGACTCATGGATTACCTGTTCCGGATAGCGAAAATCCTCCGGATCCACATGGTTTCTCTTATTCTGTGCCATTGGGCTTCGCCTCCTTAGTAGTCCAGATTGACGGCGTACTTGGCGTTACGCTCGATGAATTCTTTCCGCGGCTCCACCTTCTCGCCCATGAGGACGGTGAAGGTCTCGTCGGCGGCCACGGCGTCGTCCAGGGTGATCCGCCGCAGGGTCCGCTTCTCCGGATCCATGGTGGTCTCCCACAGCTCATGGGGGTCCATCTCGCCCAGGCCCTTGAACCGGGAGATGTCCACCTTGGCGTTGGGGTTGCCTTCCCTCAGCTCGGCCGAGATGGCGTCCCGCTCCTCCTCGGAGAAGGCCAGGCGTACCGTCTTGCCTCTCGTCAGCTTAAAGAGGGGAGGCACGGCGGAGTAGACGTAGCCCTCCTCCACCAGGGGCCGCATGAAGCGGAAGAAGAAGGTGAGGAGCAGGGTACGGATATGGGCGCCGTCCACATCGGCATCGGCCATAATGATGATCTTGTGGTAGCGGAGCTTATTGATGTCGAACTCCTCCCCGATGCCCGCCCCCAGGGCGGTGATCACGGGCTGGAGCTTGTCGTTGCCGTAGACCTTGTCGGCCCGGGCCTTCTCCACGTTGAGCATCTTGCCCCAGAGGGGAAGGATGGCCTGGAACTGGGAGTCACGGCCCTGGGTGGCCGAGCCGCCTGCCGAGTCGCCCTCCACGATGTAAATTTCGGTGACCGAGGGGTCGGAAATGTTGCAGTCCCGGAGCTTATCAGGCATGGCGGCCCCGCCCAAAGCCGTCTTGCGGCGCACCGACTCCCGGGCCTTCCGGGCGGCCTCACGGGCCCGGTTGGCCATGAGGGCCTTGTCTAAAATGGCCCGGCCGATGGCGGGGTTCTCCTCCAGGAAAACGGTGAGCTTCTCGGTAACGATGGCGTTCACCAGAGTGCGGATCTCGCTGTTGCCCAGCTTGGCCTTGGTCTGGCCCTCGAACTGGGCCTCGGTGAGCTTCACCGAAATGACGCAGCACAGTCCCTCCCGGCAGTCCTCGCCGGAGACCTTGTCCTCGTCCTTCAAGAGCTTCATCTTCTTGCCATAGGCGTTGAGCACGTTGGTCAGGGCACGCTTGAAGCCGTCCTCGTGCATGCCGCCCTCGGGGGTGTGGACGTTGTTGGCAAAGGACAGAATGGTCTCGTTGTAGCTGTCGTTATACTGGAAGGCCAGCTCGGCCATGGCGTCGTCCTTCTGGCCCGCCACGTAGATCACATTCTCATGGAGGGGGGTCTTGGACCGGTTCAGGTAGGTGACGAACTCCCGGATGCCTCCCTCGTAGCACATGGCGTCACCTACCGGCTCCTCCCCCCGCTGGTCGGTGATGGTGCTGTGGAGCCCGGCGTTGAGGAAGGCCTCCTCCCGCATACGGGTGTGGAGGATGTCGTAGTCGTACT
>JAGBDQ010000293.1 GCA_017937415.1 Oscillospiraceae bacterium | reverse complement strand
ATGCTTCCTTTTTTGCGATTTTTACTTTGTAATGAGATTTTCCTCGGTCTCCGGGTCAAAGAGGTGGATCAGATCTCCGGAGGTGGAGAAATGGATGGTGGTCCCGTAAGGGATACCGCCCCGCCAGGCGGCGGGCAGGTCGGTGGTGGCCAAAACCAGCACCACATCCTTCCCGCCGGCGTTGACATGGAGGTGGATCTCGCTGCCCATCATTTCGGACACGTCCACCACGCCCTCCATGGTGTGCCCCCCGGCGTTCTCCGCCAGGTGGATGTGGACCGGGCGGATACCGGCCACCACCTTCTTCGCGGCGCCGTCCATCTTGGCGGCAAGGGCCTTACTCTTCTCCGCGTCCAGCACAATGAGCGCGTTCTGGAGCTTTACCTTGACGGTATCGCCCTCTTTGACCAGCTCGGCGTCATCAAAGAAGTTCATCTGGGGCATCCCGATAAAGCCGGCCACAAAGAGGTTGGCGGGGTGCTCAAAGACCTCCCGGGGGGTGCCGATCTGCTGAATGAAACCGTCCTTCATAATAACGATCCGGTCCCCCAGGGTCATGGCTTCGGTCTGGTCGTGGGTGACATAGATGAAAGTCGTGTTGATCCGCTGCCGCAGCTTGATGATCTCAGAACGCATCTGATTGCGGAGCTTGGCATCCAAATTGGAGAGGGGTTCATCCATCAGGAACACCTGGGGCTCCCGGACAATGGCCCGGCCAATAGCCACCCGCTGACGCTGGCCGCCGGAGAGGGCCTTGGGTTTGCGGTCCAGATACTCTGTAATGTCCAGGATCCCGGCGGCCTCCCGGACCCGCTTGTCGATCTCGTCCTTGGCCAGCTTCTTAAGCTTCAGAGAGAAAGCCATATTCTCGTAGACCGTCATATGGGGATAAAGGGCGTAGTTTTGGAACACCATGGCGATATCCCGGTCCTTGGGGGCCACATCATTCATCTTCTTATCCCCGATGAACAGCTCCCCCTCGCTGATCTCCTCCAGGCCAGCCACCATCCGCAAGGTGGTGGATTTGCCGCAGCCCGAGGGGCCCACCAAAACAATAAACTCCTTGTCCTTGATCTCCAGATCAAAATCATGGACCGCGGTCACCTTGTTGTCGTAGATCTTTTTGATCCCTTTCAGTGTAACGGTTGCCATCATGCAGCCCCTTTCCGTCTTACTGTATTCGTACGGTCGACTCCCGAACCATCAGGTTGGAGGTGGTCACATAGGTCTGTATCTGGGTGTTGGGATGGCGGATCATGTCCAGCAGAAATTTTCCCGCCTGGCTCCCCATGCCCCGCACATCAATATCCACCACAGTCAGCGGCGGCTCAATAATTTGGGAAAACGGGTAATCGTCAAAGGTCATCACAGCGATCTCATTGGGGATTTTCATGCCCCGCTCCCGAATGGCGGTCACGCACCCCAGGGCAATATAGTTGTTGGCGCAGATCACCGCGTCAGGCAGAGGCTCCCGGCTCAATAACTTCCGGGTCATGCGCTGGCCGTCCATGTAGGTGGAATCGCCCTGCCAGATATATTGATCCTCCAGATGCAGTCCCGCATCCTCCAGCCCCTGACGGACGCCCTCCAACCGGTGAGCCGAAATGCGGTCATGATCCCGGCCGCCCAAAAAGGCCACCCGCTGATAACCCTCCTCCGCCAGATGCGCGGCGGCAACGATCCCGGAATAGACGTTGTTGATGTCGATCCAGCACACCTGGCTGTCAAAATTAGGCAGCCCCAGGACAATATGGGGAAAATGGGTACGCACCAGCAGCGCGGCCAGCTGATGGGTCATAACGGACACATGGATGGCCAGGGCATCGGTGCTGCGCCGGGAGATAAAATCTTCCGCCATCTCGCAGGCGGTGGAGGGCTCCGCCCCACACAGGCTCAGCCGGTAATTCCTGGCTCTCAGAGTCTCCTCCAGCCCGGCGATGATCTCAAACATATGGGGGTTGGAGAAGGCGGTGTTGGGCCCCAGGTCGGCCAACACGATCACGGAGCGGGTAGCACCCTTGGCAAAATTCTGAGCGCTGGCACTGGGATAATAATTCAGCTCCCGGATCACCTGGTTGACCCGGTCACAGGTCTCCTCCGAAATGCTGTAATGGCCGTTGATGACCTTTGATACCGTGGAAACTGAGACCCCCGCAGCCTTGGCGACCTCTTTGATGGTTACTCCCATAGCCCCCACTCCTTTCGCCGGATGACTCTATCATAAAGATACCTCTATCATAGAGCATTCAGCCCTGCCCGTCAACCAGCACCGCGAAGCCAAAACCCGCCAGAGTCTCTCCCTCCAGCCCCTCGCTCCAATATACCTTTCCGGGCATAGGCGGGACCGGGGCGGCCTCGGTCGAGCAGTTAAGGGCGACCGTGACAGTCTCCGTTCCCCAGCGCCGCTGAAACATCAACAGCCGGGAGCCGGGCCGGGCAGAGAGGATATGGAAATCTCCCCGCCGCAGGGGAAGCAGTTCGTGGCGCATGGCGATGGCTTGCCGGAAAAATTCTTGCAACGGCTTGTCTCCGCCGCCCCAGGGCATGGGAGAACGGTATTCCGCCTCCAGAACCCCTTGGATCCCCAACTCATCCCCATAGAAAATAGTGGGCATCCCCACAAAGGACATGAGGAACAAAATGGACAGACGATAGGGGCGGACATCTCCCCCACAGAGGGACAGGAACCGGCTCACATCATGGCTGTCCAGCAGGTTGAGCTGGGCGGGGAGCAGCTGATGGCGGTAGCGGGTCAGCATATTGGTAAGCCGTCCGGAAAAGGCGGCAGCATCCATGGACTGTTCTCCGAAGAAACGGCGGCAGTGTTTACGGAAATCGTAATTCATGGTGGAGTCAAACATATCCCCGCAGAGCCAATGGCCGGCGCTCTCCCACACCTCGCCGATGAGCAGAGCCTCCGGGTTTTCCGCCTTCACCGCCCGGCGGAATGCCCGCCAGAAGCCGTCGTCCACCTCACTGGCCACGTCCAGCCGCCAACCGTCAATGCCGAACTCCCGTACCCAGTAGGCCCCTACATCACAGAAATAATCCCGTACCTCGGGGTTGGCGGTATCCAGCTTGGGCATCATCCGCTCGTACCCAAAGCAGGCGTAGGTGGGGTAGGCTTCCGGATCCTCCGGGCGGACCACCGGGAACTCCAGATGGTAGAACCAGTCCTTATATCTGGAAGCCTCCTGGTTTTTCACCACATCGTCAAAGGCAAAGAAATACCAGCCGCAGTGGTTGAATACCCCGTCAATAATGACCCGGATCCCCCGCTGATGAAAGGCCTCCACCATAGCCCGGAAAGCCTCATCCCCACCAAAACATGGGTCCACATGGTAGTAATCCAGCAGATCGTACTTATGGTACTCCCCCGCCGTAAAGATGGGGTTGAGATAAACACAGTTGATCCCCAACTCCTGTAAGTATTCGGCGTTTTCCGCCGCTCCCCACAGGGTGCCCCCCAGCTTGCCCCGGACGGACACGCCGTTGTAAAGCTGCCGGGATGGCTGAAGGGAGATGCTCTCCTTGGCGGAGGCAAAGCTGTCCGGGAAAATGTTATATACCACCGCGTCATGGACCCAATCAGGCACCCGGGCCAGGTCCGAGCGGTGGTTGAAGGGCAGCTTGAAATACTCCGAGCGGTCATCCACCAGATGATCGGTAAACACATCCCCGTAGTAGAGGACCGTCT
>JAGBDQ010000292.1 GCA_017937415.1 Oscillospiraceae bacterium | reverse complement strand
TCCTCGCCCAGCTTGATGTTGCGGGTGTGGACCTGCAGCGTGGCGAGGCGGCCGGCCAGATTGGGACGGTCCACGGTGATGCGGCGGTCGAAGCGGCCGGGACGCAGCAGCGCCTTGTCCAGCACCTCGGGGCGGTTGGTGGCGCCCAGGACGATGACGCCCTTGCTGGGGTCGAAGCCGTCCAGCTCGGCCAGCAGCTGGTTGAGGGTCTGCTCCCGCTCATCGTTGCCGCCGAAGCGGCCGCCGTCGCGGGACTTGCCGATGGTGTCGATCTCGTCGATGAAGATGATACAGGGGGCCATCTTGGCAGCCTCCTTGAAGAGGTCCCTCACCCGGGAGGCGCCCACGCCCACGTACATCTCCACAAAGTCGGAGCCCGAGATGGAGAAGAAGGGCACGTTGGCCTCTCCGGCTACCGCCTTGGCAAGCAGAGTCTTACCGGTGCCCGGAGGGCCCACCAAGAGGGCGCCCTTGGGCAGCTTGGCCCCGATCTCGGTGTATTTTTGGGGGTTATGGAGGATGTCGATGATCTCCTGGAGGGACTCCTTGGCCTCGTCCTGTCCGGCCACGTCCCGGAAGGTGACTCCGGTGGTCTTCTCCACATAGACCTTGGCGTTGGCCTTACCCACGCCGCCCAGGCCTCCCATGCCCCCGCCCATCTTGGAGAACATGGAGCGCATCAGCAGGTAGAACAGGCCCACCATCAAAACCGAGGGCAGAAGGGCGGTGAGAATGGCCAGGATCCGGGACTGAGTCTCCACCCCGTAATGCTCCAGCCCCACCTCATCCATCAGGGGGATCAGCCCCGCGTCGGTCACAGGCGTACAGTAATAGGCCCTGACGCTTCCCTGCAGGGTCTGTATCGTCTGGATCCGCTGCTCAGCCTGGGTCACCTCCTGCTGGTACCGGGCCAGGGCCTCGCTGTCCCCCTCTTTCAGGGAGGGGCGGTTGGCCTGGATCTGGGCCAGCTGGGCCCGGGCCTCCTCCAGCTCCACCTCCAGGTCAAAGAGCTCCACCTCCGCCCCTGTTTCGGGGGCGGCAGCCTTGCCCTCGGCGTCCACCTTGGGGTAGATCATATACCGGTCCGAGGTCATGACCACCCGGGAGATCTTCCCGTCGGCCACCATCTGCCGGAACACGCCGTACTCCAACTCCACCGCGTTGGCCCGCTGCTGGTTCTGGGTGAAGGTGTAGAACATGAATGTAAGGGCCAGGATCCAAAGCAGCATGGAAACCAGGGTGATCACATTTCTCTTCTGCGGTCCCCCAGGCTGATTTTGGTTGTTGTCGTTGTTCTTTTTTCCGTTGAGATCGGGCACAAAACAGCCCCCCTTGCTCAGATAGTAAAAGGTATCATACCATAAACGCGGTAAAATTACAAGGAAAGACACCGTAAACTTTCTATGAATTGATAAAGAGTCAGGCATAAATTTTTCTTTTTCTTCCGGCCAATATGTGATATAATATTTTTATCTATCGCCTATTGCCCGGAAGGAAGGTCGGCTCATTATGGACAAGCAGAAAAACTGGAAAGAAAAGCAGGCGGAGGACGACGGCATCATCGAGGGCCGCAACGCGGTGATCGAAGCCCTCCGGGCCGGTACTCCCATTGACAAGGTCTACATCGCCAAGGGGGAGACCGACGCAGCCCTGGGCCATATTGTCGCCAAGGCCCGGGAAGCGGGATGCGCCGTGGTGGACTGTGACCGGCGGAAGCTGGACGGCATGAGCGTCACCCACGCCCACCAGGGGGTCATTGCCATCGCCGCCGTCCGGGAGTACGCCAGCGTGGAGGACATTCTGAACGCCGCCAAGGAGAAGGGGGAGGCCCCCCTCATCGTGGTGTGCGACGAGCTTTCCGACCCCCACAACCTGGGAGCGGTCATCCGGACCGCTTACTGCGCCGGGGCTCATGGGGTCATCGTCCCCAAGCGGCGGAGCGCCGGGCTCACCGCCGTGGTGGCCAAGACCAGTGCCGGGGCGGTGAGCCACCTGCCCGTGGCCAAAGTGGCCAACCTCACCGCCTGCCTCAAGGAGCTGAAGGAACACGGGGTCTGGGTCTATGGCACGGCGGCCGACGCCCGCCAGACCATCTATCAGGCCGACCTCCGGGGCCCGGCTGCCATCGTCATCGGCAGTGAGGGCAGCGGCATGAGCCGCCTGGTGCGGGAGACCTGCGACGTGCTGCTCTCCATCCCCATGAAGGGGGAGCTCAACTCCCTCAACGCCAGCGCCTCGGCAGCAATTCTGCTCTACGAGGCGGTACGGCAGAGAATGTAGGCAGACCCTGTGTCTGCCGGGAACGGTCGTTTTGCGAAGCAAAATGACGTTCCCCATCTCTTTCAGCTTTATGATCTTTATCGAATCACGCAAACAAGGGACGAGGGGGTGAATACAGATGCCGAAGGACCGTGACGACGAATTCAATAGTGAGCAGTACTCCCTGGAGGAGATCCTGGCGGAATTCGGCAGCGGCGCCCCCGAAAGCGGGGTGGCCCAAAATCTGCCCTACACCCCCACCCAGGAGGAAGAGGACCTGCGGGAAAAGCGGGAGGAGGCGTTCCTCTTCCCTCCCAAGCCCAAAAAGCCCCCGGAGGCCCCGTCCCGGACCGGACGGTCCGCCGGGAAGCGGGAAAAGCCCCGCCGGGAGCGGGGATCTTCCCCCACTGGCGACGAGCCCTCTCCTGCCACAGGGGAGAACATCACCGCCTTCCCCAAAAAGCCCATGCCCCCGGTGGAAGAGCTGGAGGCCGTCCCGCCCCAACCTCCCGAGCCCGAGGAAACCTTTGAACCCGAGGAAGACCCGACTCCTCCTCCCGCCCGGAAGGACAAGGTGGTGGAGGTGGAGTTTCCCGCTTCCCAACCGGAAAACCCGGTGGCGGCGGGTTTTGACCAGCTCAAGAAAAAGGCCGACCATTTTGCCGACCATATGTTTGAGGAGGAGGGAGCCGAGAAGGCCAAATCGGTCCGAAGGACCGAGCGGCTCATCCCCGGCGTGGATGAGGAGGCGGCTCCCCCGCCCCCCAGTCACCGGGAGCGCAAACCCCGGAAGGTCCAGCCTCCGCCCCCGGACACGCCGCCGGGGGAGCTGCTGAAGCGGTACTCCAAGGGCTTCAAATCCTACCGGCTCCGCTCCTGGCTGGTGCTGGCCCTCCTGTTCCCCCAACTCTATCTGACCCTGACCCCCGCTTTTCTTCCCGCCCTGCCCGGGGTCCCCTTCTTAACGGACCCCACGGCGGTCTGCTATGTCATGGCCTCCTTCCAGGGTCTGGCCATGGCGCTGGGGATCGACGCCCTGCTGCAGGGGCTCATCCGTCCCTTCCGCCGCAGGATCAGCATGGACACCATGGCCGTACTGGCCAATCTCCTGATCCTGGCCGACGCCCTGGTCACCCCCTTTTACGGCATTGGGACCCCCCATATCCCCTTCTGCGCCGCCGGTACCCTCTCCCTGTGGTGCGTCATGTACGGAGAGCTCCAGAAGCGCCGGGGCTCCCGGCTCGCCTGCCGGGCGGCCTGTACCGCCTCGGAACCCTATCTGGTCACCCGGGACGAGGGAGCCTGGAACAACCGGGACACCTACGCCAAGTGGTCCGGGCCTCTCAAGGGCTTCGGCAGTCAGCTTCAATCCGAGGATGGGGCCCAGCGGATCTACCGGGTGGTGACTCCCCTCTTTCTCCTGGCCGCCCTGCTCTTTTCCCTCATCGCCTCGGTGGGGCAGGAAAAGCCGGAAAACCTCCTTTGGTGCCTCTCGGCCATCTTTGCCGCCGCCTGTCCCCTCTCCTGCACCATGTGCTTTGGCCTTCCCTGGCAGCGGCTCTCCCGCCGCCTGTCCAAGACGGGAGCCGCCCTGGCCGGGTGGCCGGGAGTGACCAACACCACCGGGAGCTCCAACCTGCTCCTCACCGACATTGACCTCTTCCCCGCCGGCAGCGTCACCCTCAACGGCATCAAGATCTTCGGCTCCTTCCCCTTGGAGCGTATCATCTCCTACACCGCCTCGGCCATCCGAGACGCGGGGAGCGGCCTGGAGAAAACCTTCCATGACCTGCTCCGCTCCCAGGGAGCCATCTACCGCCGGGGGGAGCTCTTCACTGCCTATGAGGGCGGCGGAGTCTCCGAGGTGTTCGGACAGGACCTGGTCCAGGTGGGCTCGGCTTCCTTCATGGTGCTTATGGACGTGGCCCTTCCCCCGGGGCTCAAGGTAAAAAACGCCGTGTTCTGCGCGGTGAACGGGGAACTGGCCGGCATTTTCGCCCTCAATTACCAGCTTCCCGGCACGGTGCCCCCCGCTTTGGACATCCTCATCCACAACCGGATCACCCCGGTGCTCTGCACCCGGGACTTCAACCTGATCCCCTCCATGCTCCGCCACCGGTTCAAGCTGCCGGTGGAGAAGATGGAATTCCCCGCGGTGGAGCGCCGCCGGGAGCTTTCCGACCCCAAGCGGCCCCACTCGAAGACCCTTACTGCCGTTCTCTGCCGGGAGGGACTGGGCCCCTATGCCGAGGCCATCGTGGGCGGGCGGCGGCTCCGGTCGGCGGTGCGGACCAGTGCGGTTCTCTCCTGTCTGGGGGGCATTGCGGGACTTCTGCTGGCCTTCTACCTTACGTTCATTTCGGCCTACGACTCCCTCACCGCCGCCAATCTGCTGATCTTCCTGCTCATGTGGCTGGTGCCCACCCCCCTCATCGGGAGCAACGTGGACCGGTACTGAAGACAGGCAGCATGCAAAATGCCGTTTCATTTCCTTTGAAAACTTAAAAGGGCGTGATTCAATATGGATAAGCGAAAATGGCTCTCCCGCTTTCTTCTCATATTGTTTTTAGCTTCTGTACTTCTCCCCATATCGGCATTCAAAGCATCAAGGAAGCACCTTTTTGCCCAATGGGAGAAAATTGAGTCGCTTGGTACCAGCGATAGTCTCAACGCTTTTGATTGTGGATGTTTATATGTTGCAGATTCCTACATCAGCGCTTTCGATGGGGAACATACTTTTTCCCTTTTTCCTTATGCTTTTTATCACAGCGAGTTTAGATGGCCAAAATATGGCGAAGATTATTTCAAATATCGGGCCGGATATATGTGGTACAGTTTTACCATTGATGAAGTC
>JAGBDQ010000291.1 GCA_017937415.1 Oscillospiraceae bacterium | reverse complement strand
GCCGTCACAGGGAACGGCTGCCCCCGGGGGGCGGAATACGGCAGGAACGAGCTCACAAACCCTACTCGGGTGGTGACCTCCACCGTCCGCTGTGAGGGCGGGACTCATCCCCGGTGCCCGGTGAAGACCGACCGGCCGGTGCCAAAGGGCAAAATGATTGAAGTCATGGCCGCCCTGGAGGGGATCACCCTCACCGCCCCGGTCCGTGTGGGGGACACCGTTATAGAGAACGTCTGCGGCACAGGGGCCAACGTGGTGGCCGCAAGGAATCTGGAGAAGGGGGACTGACCTATGGAAAAAAACTACATCCTCGCCCTGGACCAGGGCACCACCAGCTCCCGGGCCATCCTCTTTGACCGGGAGCAGAATATCCTGGGGGTGAGCCAGAAGGAGTTCACCCAGTTTTACCCTCATGAGGGCTGGGTGGAGCACGACGCCATGGAGATCTGGTCCTCCCAGTATTCCGTGATGATGGAGGTCATCGCCCAGTCGGGCATCGACCCCCACGAGCTCTCTGCCATCGGCATCACAAACCAGCGGGAGACCACTATCCTCTGGGACAGGGAGACGGGAAAACCCATCCACAACGCCATCGTCTGGCAGTGCCGCCGGACGGCCGACCTGGTGGATTCCCTGGTGGAGCAGGGCTTGGGGGAGTACATCAAACAAACCACCGGGCTCATTCCCGACGCCTACTTTTCGGCCACCAAGATCAAGTGGCTCTTAGACCACGTGGAGGGGGCCCGGGAGAAGGCGGAGCGGGGGGAGGTGCTCTTCGGCACGGTAGACTCCTGGTTGACGTGGAAGCTCACCGGAGGCGCCGCCCATGTCACCGACGTGACCAACGCCTCCCGCACCATGCTCTTTGATATTCACAAGCTGGATTGGGATCAGAAACTGTTGGACGCTTTGGACATTCCCCGTGCCATGCTGCCCCAGGTGCGCTCCTCCAGCGAGATCTACGGCTACGCCGACATTCAGGGGGTCAAGGTGCCCATTGCCGGCATTGCCGGAGACCAGCAGGCCGCCCTTTTCGGCCAGACCTGCTTTGATCCCGGTGACGCCAAGAACACCTACGGCACCGGCTGCTTCCTGCTGATGAACACCGGAGAAAAGCCGGTGGAGAGCAAAAACGGCCTGGTGACCACCGTGGCCATCGGCCTGGGGAACAAGGTCCAGTACGCCCTGGAGGGCAGCGTGTTCGTGGGCGGGGCGGTGATCCAGTGGCTGCGGGACGAGCTGCGGTTCTTAGGCGAGAGCCGGGACGCGGAATATTACGCCCAGAAGGTCAGCGACAACGGCGGGGTCTACTTAGTGCCCGCCTTCACCGGCCTGGGGGCCCCCTACTGGGATATGTACGCCCGGGGAGTCTTAGTGGGCCTTACCCGGGGCACGAAACGGGAGCACATCATCCGGGCCGCCCAGGAGTCCATCGCCTACCAGGTCTGCGACCTGGTCCACGCCATGGAGGCCGACACCGGAATGCCCCTCACTGCCCTGAAGGCCGACGGGGGCGCCAGCCGGGACCGATTCTTGATGCAGTTCCAGGCCGACATTATGGACCGGGAGCTTCGCCGCCCCGCCATCCGGGAGACCACCGCCCTGGGGGCGGCCTATCTGGCCGGTCTGGCCACCGGGGTGTGGAAGGACCTGGAGGAGATCCGCAGCCTTTGGAAGTGCGACAGCACATTTGCCCCCGGCATGGATCCCGGCGAGCGGGAAAAGCTCCTCTCCGGCTGGCACAAGGCGGTGGGAAGAAGCCAGGGCTGGGCCAGGGAAGATCCGTAATGTTTCACGTGAAACACAATACAACAAACCCTTGGGAGGCAATGGCTCCCAAGGGTTTGACATTTTTTGGAAGGCAAGATAGTTGTACCGTGTTGTACCTGTTTGCCCTGTGAAACAGGGGAGAAGAAAGCGCGGGGCGGGCGCATATGGACCGGAAGGGGTATTTGACAAGCCCTTCGGTTCTTGTGTATAATACAAGAACATGAACCGAAAATAAGGGTTGGCCGCGGAGTTCCAACCTGGAGGTGCTGCCCATGCTGTTCAACTCCCTGGATTTTTTGATCTTTTTCCCTGTGGTCACGGCGCTGTACTTTGCCATCCCCAAGGGGTTCCATACCCTTCGGACGGTGTGGCTCCTCCTGGCCAGCTATTATTTCTACATGTGCTGGAATCCCACCTACGCCCTGCTGATCCTGCTCTCCACGGTCATCACCTACCTCAGCGGCTTGCTGATCCGCCGCTCTGACCGTCTCGCCGACCCGGGGCGGCGGCAGGGGTGGAAACGGCTTTGGGTAGGGCTGTCCTTTGGTTCCAACCTGCTGATCTTATGCCTTTTTAAGTATCTGACCTTCTTCCTGGAGAACCTGGCCCGGGTCCTGGGGTGGGCGGGGGTGAGCTTCCAGGTCCCGGTGGTCGACCTGCTTCTGCCGGTGGGCATCTCCTTCTACACCTTCCAGGCTCTGGGCTACACCATGGACGTGTACCGGGGGGACATTGAGGCCGAGCCCAACTTCCTGCGGTACGCCCTCTTTGTCTCCTTCTTCCCCCAGCTGGTGGCCGGACCCATCGAACGCTCCGGGTCCCTGCTGCGCCAGCTGCGGGAGGAGCGGAGCTTTGACTTTTTGTGGGCCCGGGCGGGCTTTCTCCGTATGCTCTGGGGCTTTTTTCAGAAGATGGTGGTGGCCGACCGGCTGGCCATGCTGGTGAACACGGTCTACAACGCCCCGGGAGAGCAGAGCGGGGCGGCGGTGGCCCTGGCCACGGTCTTTTTCTGCTTTCAGATCTACTGCGATTTCGGCGGGTATTCCAACATTGCCATCGGGGCGGCCCAGGTGCTGGGGGTCCGCTTGATGGAGAATTTCCGCCAGCCCTTCCTGGCCCTCTCCATCCGGGATTTCTGGCGGCGCTGGCACATCTCCCTGTCCACCTGGTTCCGGGATTACCTCTATGTCCCCCTTGGGGGGAGCCGCAAGGGGGAGGGGCGGGCCATCCTCAACAACATGATCGTGTTTTTGGTCAGCGGCCTGTGGCACGGGGCGGGCTGGCATTTTATCCTCTGGGGCGGGCTCCACGGCCTTTACCAGGGGGTGGGCCGCCTCACCGCCGGGGCCAGGGCCGCGGTGCGGAAGAAGCTTTGGATCCGGGAGAAGGGGCCCATACACGCTCTGGCGGCCTGGGCGGTCACCTTTTCTTTAGTGGCCTTTGCCTTCCTGCTGTTCCGGGCCAACTCCATGACCGACGCCCGCACCCTGATCCGCGCCCTGTTTTTCGATTTCCGCCCGGAGGCCCTGGCGGGGGAGGGGCTCTTTGCCCTGGGTCTGGACCGGCCTGATTTTACGGTGGCCCTGGTCTCCCTGGCTGTGCTGATTTTGGCCGACCTCCTGCGGGAGCGTTGGCCCGACGTGGAGGAGCGGATGGAGGGCCTGGCCCTTCCTCTGCGGTGGACCATCTATCTGCTGCTGATCTTTTCTGTTCTGATCTTCGGTATTTATGGGCCGGGGTACGACGCGGCCTCCTTCATCTATTTCGCTTTTTAGGAGGTGAGCGCTGTGGCTGGAAAACGGGAACGTAAAAGCGGACGGATGGGCCACCTGCTGGAGGCGGTCTGCTTCCTGCTGGTCTTTCTGTTCCTTTTTCAGGGGGTCTCCCGGGTCCTGCGGGGGCGGCCTGACGTGGGCTCCAACGCCTTTTTCTACGAGGAGCCCCGGCAGTCTTTGGATGTGCTGTTTCTGGGGTCCTCCCATATGCTCAACGCCGTGTCCCCTATGCAGCTCTGGGAGGAGCAGGGGGTCCCCTCGGGCAACTTGGGGGTCAACGGGCAGGTCCTTCCCGTGACCTACTATACCCTGCAGGAGGCCCTGCGGTACCAGAAGCCCCGGGTAGTGGTGCTGGACATCTACAAGGTGGTGCAGGACAGCCTCATCGATTCCAAAGGCTCCCTCCACGCCGCATTGGACGGGATGCCCCTGTGGAGCCTGCCCAAATACCGCTCGGCCTTCGACCTGCTCCCAAAGGGGGAGCGGGCGGAGTTCCTCCTGGACATCATCGTGTATCACGACCGCTGGAAGGAGGTGACCGGGGAGGACTTTCTGCCGGCGGATACCCGGGAGAAGGGAGCCCAGATCCTCTTTACGGTGGAGCAGCCCTACCAGGGCTGGGAGGTCCTGCCCGAGGGAAAGACCGCGCCCCCTGCACAAGTGGAGATGGACTATCTGGAGAAGATCATCGCCCTGTGCCAAAAGGAGGACATCTCTCTGCTGCTGGTGGCGGTCCCCTACACCACCCCGGAAAAGGACGATTTGAACCGCCAGGCGGTGGTCAACGGCATGGCGGCGTATGCCGCGGAGAAGGGCCTCCCCTATCTGAACCTGATGCACAAGACCGGGGAGATGGGCTTTGACTTTTCCTCGGATATGGCCGATATGTACCATGTGAACTGGAAGGGGATGGAGAAGGTCACCGCCCTTCTGGGGGAGTACCTGGTCCAAAATTACGACCTGACCGACCGGCGGGAGGACCCGGCCTACGCAGACTGGAATGAGGACCTGCTTGCCTACCGGGCCTATCTGGAGGAGCGGCTTCAGGCCCTTCCGGACAACAAGGAAACGACCCCCTGACTCAGGACGCAAAGGTGCCCCGCTCAGCCGAGCGGGGCACCTTTTGTTTCTCAGAGCTCATGTAAGGCGGGCCTGTGCTTTTCGTAGGTGGCGATCTGGTGAAAGCCCAGCTCCTTCAGGAGGTTGACGGCGGGGTAGAACCCGGCCCCCACGTGGGGCGGGTGGTGGGCGTCGCTGCCCAGGGTGAGAAGAGTGCCGCCGCAGTCCTTGTAGAGCTCCAGAACCCAGCGCCAGATCTCAATGTCCTTGCCCCGGTGGGTGTTGAACTCGATGCCCCGGCCCTGGGAGATAAGGCGGGAGAAGATCTTCCGCAGCCGCTGCTCATAGGGCTCCAGGGTGAGAACAAAGCCGTCCCGGCCCATGTAGCGCAGGGGGTAGACCACGTGGGCCAGAATGTCAAAGCAAGGGAGCTCCACCAAGGCCTCCATGGTGTCCATGTATTTCTCCAGCACCGCCCGGCACTGGGCCTCGCTCTCATAGTGGATCATACCTAAATCCACACCGCCTTCCACCGAGGACAGGTTGTGGATGGAGCCCAGCACAAAGTCCAGTTCCGGGTGGGAGACGATCTGGGCGGCCAGCTTAGGGTTTTCCCAAGCCTCCCCCAGCTCCAAGCCCATCTTGAGGATGAGCCGCCCCTCGAACTGGGGCCGGGCCAGGCGGAGCTGCTCCTCGATGGGGGCCCAGTTGAAGGTGTGGACCGGGTTGCCGTGGTAATCCAGCAGGTCGCAGTGGTCGGTGAGGCACAGCTCGGCAAGTCCGGCGTCCACGGCGGACCGGGCCATCTCAGAGAGCGGGACGTGACCGTCGGGGGAGCAGATGGAGTGGGAGTGATAATCGGCTAAAAACATAGTGACATCTCCTTAAAACGGCCAAGATTCGATCCATTTTACGATGGGCTCATACCAGGTGGGGATCTGGAGCCCGATGAGCACCGGGTAGAAGAGTACATAGAGCCCTGTGGAGAGGCCGGTAATGCCGTAGACCGGGATCTTCCAGTCCTTGCCCGCCTCCACAATGGCGTCCATCAGGTAGGCGATGGCGAAGACCAGGAAGAGGATGGAGGGGAAGTAGTGGTACTCGAAGGTGGTGCGGCCGATGAACCACCAGGGGATCAACTGGGAGAGATAGGCCACCAGAAGGAAGATCGCCTTCCCCGAGTGGCCCGGGGCCGCCCCGGTGAGGAAGAACACCAGCAAAAGATAGAGAAGCAGACAGACCGCCAGCAGGGCCAGATTCAGATTGCGGGTGGACTGGCTCAGAGCGGGGTCAAAGATGCCGTTCTCGGTCTGCTGGACCCGGTAGACGCTGAGGGCGGCGAAAAGCCCCAGTCCGCCCAGAAACAGACGCTTACACCACAGCTTGGAGAAGGCGTGGGCGCCGCAAACCACCACGGCGAAGAAGCCGGTCCAGCACACCACCGGATTGGAGAAGGCGGCGAAGCGGGTGGTGAAGCCGGAGACCGTGTTGTCCATGTAGTAGAGGATGGGCCGGGCGTCCACGATCCACTGGAACCACCAGGAGGAGTAGGGGTGGGCCTGGTGGACCCCGTTGTGGTAAGTGAACATATACCACTGGTTGTTGGCCATGATGTTCAGAAGGTTGTCCTTGGGGATGGTCTGAGCCACGAAATCCTCCCCCCCGGTAAACTTGCCCCAGACGTTCTGAAGCAGCAGGATAAGGCCGTTCTGGTCCGAGTGGGCAAAGACCTCCACCCCCAGGGCCCTGGCATAGGGGAGATAGGCGGCGCAGTAGATGGCGAAGGGGATCAGAACAAAGCAGAGCACCGAGAAAAGGAGGGTGGCAGTGACCCAGGCGCCTTTGGGGGCCTCACATTCAGCGGGCCAGTCCCGCAGCTTCTGATAGAGTCCTATGAAGTAGAGCACGGCCAGGCCAATACCCGCGTAGAACACCGTCCACTTGCTGGCCGCCCCCAGCCCCCACATGAGCCCCGAGAGGAAGAGGGGGAGAGCGCCCTTGGAGAAGGGCGTCCCGGCGGGGAGGGTCAGGTAGCGGTACATGAAAAAGTACATGCCTAAAATGAAGAACACGGCGTAGGTGTCGATGGTGGCGATACGGGTGTGGGTCAGGTGCATGAAGTCGGCGGCAAAGAGGGTGGTGCCGCAGGCGGCCACCACTGTCTTGCCGAAGAGGTTTTTCAGGAAGATATAGAGAATGGGCAGCATGAGGACCCCCAGCAGGGTGCCCATGAACCGCCAGCCGAAGGGAGTCATGCCGAAACACCGGATCCCCAGCCCCATGATG
>JAGBDQ010000290.1 GCA_017937415.1 Oscillospiraceae bacterium | reverse complement strand
CAGGTCATTGAGGGCCTGTACGCGGCCGGCGAAGTCACCGGCGGCATCCACGGCACCAACCGGGTGGGCGGCAACGCTGTGCCCGACGCCCTGACCTTCGGCAAGATCGCGGGTAAGAACGCGGCTGAGCACATTGTGTCCCAGGTGTACACCGCCACCACCCCCGCCCACAACGCCCCCATCACCGTGTCTGTCACCATGAACGGCACCAAGATCACTAAGGTGGAAGTCTCCAACGAGATCGAGACCCGGGGCGTGGGCAAAGTGGCTATTGAGGTCATGACCCAGCGCATCGTGGACACCCAGTCCCTGGCCTGCGACGCCGTCACCGGCGCCTCGGTCACCAGCAACGCCATTAAGCGGGCTGCCGTTCAGGCCCTGCGGAACGCCGGCGTTGACACTACCGAGCTGACTAAGGCTCCCGCCAAGCCCGAGGCCAAGGACGCCACCTACGAAGCCGACGTGGTGGTCGTAGGCGGCGGCGGTGCCGGTCTGGCGGCCGCTGTCTCGGCCGCGCAGGCCGGTGTGAAGGTGGTCGTGGTGGAGAAGCTGGACATCCTGGGCGGCTCCACCAACGTGTCCGAGGGCGCTCTCAACGCCGTTGACCCTGTCCGCCAGGGCGCTCAGGGCATCGAGGACTCCGTGGAGAAGTTCATCGACCAGACCTACACCGGCGGCCATGAGAAGGGCAATATGGAGCTGATCTCCTACCTGTGCAGCAACTCCATGTCCGCTGTGGAGTGGCTGGAGCACGTAGGGGTGGAGTTCTCCAATGAGGTCGGCCGCGCCACCGGCGCTCTGTGGGACCGCAGCCACTATCCCGCCGAGAACGGCAAGACTTCCAAGTCCGGCAATGTCTATATCCAGGCCTTTGACAAGTTCCTGAGCGGTATGGACAACGTGACCATCCTCACCGGCACCGAGGCCAAAGAGCTGCTTACCGAGGGCGGCGCCGTCACCGGCGTGAAGGCCACCGGCAAGCAGGGCGAGACCATTACCCTCAACGCAAAGAACGGCGTGATCCTGGCCACCGGCGGCTTTGGCTCCAATAGGGACCTGCTGGCCCAGTACAACACCGGCGTGTGGGCCCATGTGGACCTGACCAAGCTGGGCTGCACCAACATGGCCCTGTCCGCTCAGGGCGCCGGCATTGAGATGGCCACCGCTGAGAATGTGGGCGCCGCCGTCACCGGTATGGACGACATCCAGGTCCATCCCTGCGGCACTCCCGGCACCGGCCTGATGGAGAACATCCGTACCTCCGGCAATAACCGGATCTTCGTCAACATCCACGGCGACCGCTTCGTCAACGAGGGCGCCGCCCGTGACACCCTGGCCCAGGCCATCTTTGACCAGGAGGAGCAGACCTACTATGTGGTGGTGAACAATGTCCGCTTCCCCAGCCGTGACTGGGTGGACGCCTACGGCGGCACCATCGCCAGCATGGTGGCCCAGGGCGTGGTGGTCGAGGCCGACACTCTGGAGGAGCTGGCCGAGAAGACCGGCATGGACGCCGACAAGCTGAAGGCTTCCGTCGAGGCCCACAACGCTGTGGCCCGGGGCGAGAAGGAGGACGAGCTGGGCTTTGTGCCCGGCAACGGCGAGGTGGAACTCACCACCGGTCCCTGGTACGCCTGTAAGAAGGTCCCCACCGTCCATCACACCATGGGCGGCCTGGTGATCGACACTGACACCCACGTCCTGAACGAGGACGGCCAGATCATCAAGGGCCTGTACGCCGCCGGTGAGGTCACCGGTGGTATCCACGGCTCCAACCGTCTGGGCGGCAACGCCATCGCCGACTGCATGACCTTTGGTAAGCAGGCGGGCGCCAATGCCGCTGCAGGCAAGTAAGCAGCTTCTTTTCTCAAGCACGACGAGGGCCCCGCATTCTTTCGGATGCGGGGCCCTTTTTTGTCCCGTGGGCGCGGCGGAAAATCAGGGCCACTTCCTCCCCAAAAAACGTCCCCTTTCCCCCCCAACACGCGTCCAAATTTTTGTCATTTTTTTGTAACTTTTTCCCTTTCCGCTCTTGATTTTTTCTTAACGAAATGCTATACTTTGTCCGTATGCGGCAGACGGAAAATTTACCGCAAAATCTTGAGAAAAGGAGCTGCAAGGACATGAGAAAGAAGCTACTCGCACTTACCCTGGCATTCGTCATGGTCCTCGGTCTGGCTTCGTCGGCATTCGCCTACGAGTACACCGTGGAGCAGGGCGACAGCTTGTGGAAGATCGCCAAAGAAGAGCTTGGCGACGGAAGCAAGTGGAACGAGATCTATGAGGCAAACAAGGACACCATCAAGGATCCCAACCTGATCTATGTGGGTCAGAAGCTGGAGATCCCCGATGGTGAGCCTGTTGAGACCACCCAGCCCGAGGTCCCCACCTCGGTGACCGCTTCCGGTGAAGGCACCGGCTTCGGCGGCAAGCTGACGGTGAGCGTCACTCTCTCGGCTGACAAGAAGACCATCGAGGCCATTGTCATCGGCGAGAACGGCGAGACTCCCAGCATCGGCGGCAAGGCCATGGAGCTGCTCCAGGCCTCCATCCTGGAGGGGCAGACCGTGGAGGTGGACACCATCTCGGGCGCCACTCTGGCCTCCGAGGGTTTCCTGACCGCCGTGAAGGCCGCCATTCTGGCTGCCGGCGGCGATCTGGCCGACTTCCAGAAGGCTATTGAGACCGACACCACCGCCAAGGTCCTGGACGTTGACGTGGTGGTCGTGGGCGCCGGCGGCGCCGGCATGACCGCCGCCATCACCGCCGCCCAGGCCGGCAAGAAGGTGGTCGTTCTGGAGAAGACCGCCATGGTGGGCGGCAACACCGTCAAGTCCACCGGCGGCATGAACGCCGCGGAGACTCCCTACCAGCAGAAGAATACCTTCGCTGAGGGCGCTTCTGTAGAAAACATGCTCAAGAAGGCTGAGGCCTTCCCCCAGATCAGCGAACTGGCCGCCACTGTAAAGGCCCAATACGAGGCCTACACCGCCAATCCCACCGGCTACTTCGACACTGTTGAGCTGATGGTCTTGGACGCCATGGTGGGCGGTGGCTGTATCAATGACATTGACCTGGTCACAACCATGGCCGAGAACTCCGCCGACGCCGTCCTCTGGCTGGACAGCATCGGTGCTGTGCTCCACGACGTATCCAACCTGGCCGCCTCCTCGGTCAAGCGGGCCCACCGCCCCGTGAACGAGAAGGGCCAGTCCATCTCCATCGGCTCCTATCTGGTGCCCGTGCTGGAGAAGGCATGTGAGGACAACGGCGTGGAGATCATTTTCAACGCCCCCGCCACCGAGATCCTCATGAAGGACGGCAAGGCTGTAGGCGTGAAGGCCGAGGGCTACACCGTCAACGCCAAGAGCGTGGTGCTGGCCACCGGCGGCTTCGGCGGCAACCTGAAGATGGTTGCCGAGATGGATCCCAAGCTGGACGGCTTTGTCACCACCAACGCCCCCGGCTGCACCGGTGACGGCATCACCATGGCCCAGGCTGTGGGCGCTGACACCGTTGATCTTGACCAGATCCAGATCCATCCCACCGTGAAGCAGGATAATGGTTCTCTGATCACTGAGGGTCTTCGGGGCGACGGCGCCATTCTGGTAAACACCAATGGTCTGCGCTTCACCGACGAGGTGGGCGGCACCCGCGCCGAGGTCTCGGCCGCCGAGCTGGCACAGCCCAACGGCTATGTCTGGCTGGTGGTGGACCAGGGCATGGTGGACGCTTCCGCCGTCATCCAGGGCTACATCAAGAAGGGCTTCATGGTCCAGGGCGAGACCTACGCCGAGCTGGCCGAGGCCATGGGCGTGCCCGCCGACGCCTTCACCAAGACCATGGAGACCTGGAACCAGTGCGTGACCAACAAGGCTGATCCCGAGTTCAATCGCGTCAGCTTCAAGGTCACTCTGGACCACGCTCCCTACTACGCCGTTAAGGTTGCCCCCGGCATCCACCACACCATGGGCGGCGTGAAGATCGACACCAAGGCCCAGGTCATCAACACCGAGGGCAATGTGATCCCCGGCCTGTTCGCGGCCGGCGAGGTCACCGGCGGCGTCCACGGCAACAACCGTCTGGGCGGCAACGCCGTGTGCGACATCGTGGTCTTCGGCCGTATCGCCGGTGCCAACGCCGCGACTTACTCCCAGGCCCTGGCCTTTACCGCCGGCACTTACACCGGCAAGGCCGACGGCTACAACGGCCCCGTGGAGCTGAATGTGACTTTCTCCGACACCACCATCACCAAGATTGAGATTGCCAAAGAGGGCGAGACCGATCACGTGGGCGATGTGGCTTTTGACATCATGTTTGCCGACATCCTGGCCGCCAACGGCACCGGTGTTGACAGCGTTTCCGGCGCTACTTTTACCAGCTTCGCCATCAAAAACGCCGTCAACGACGCCGCCAAGCAGGCCGGCTGCGCTGACATGACCGCTTTCCAGAAAAACACCGTGAAGCACACCGCCCAGGCCCCCATTGAGGGCACCTGGGATGTGATCGTGGTGGGCGCCGGCGGCGCCGGTATGGCCGCCGCCGCCCAGGCCGCTCAGAACGGCGCCACTGTTCTGGTCATTGAGAAGAATGCCGACATCGGCGGCAACACCCTGTGCTCGGGCGGCGCTTTCCAAAGTGTCATGCCCTACCTGTGCTGGGACCCCGAAAACCCCGATGCCACCTCCGCCGTATGGGACTATAATGGCAAGACCTACGACAAGGTCAAGTCGGGCAACGGTGCCATCGAGACCCTGAAGACCATCTACAACTGGTCCGAGGAGCCCTTTGACGAGGACTACTACAAGACCCACGAGTATGAGGCCGGCGACATCGCCGAGCTGAGCAAGCACGGCGTTCACGCCGACTACCTGGAGACCCTCCAGGCGCTGAAGAAGGAGATCAAGGCTTATCTGGACTGGGCTCAGCCCCAGCTGGACGCCGGCAAAGCCGAGACCACTCTGACCCTGTTCTCCACCGTGAACCTCCACATCTTCCAGACCTACTACGGCGGCCTGCGTCAGAGCGCCGACAAGACTGAGTGGATTTACGGCGACGTGGACCTGGTCAAGCAGTTCATCGAGGACGGCCAGGACATGAAGACCTGGCTGGAGGATCAGGGCTCCCTGTTCAACGATGCCGACCAGTCCACCCTCATCGGCGCTCTGTGGTGGAGAGAGAACTCCTTCTCGGGCGGCGATCTGGACGGCGACGGCGTGATGAACCCCGCTAAGGGCGACGTTCCCGCCCAGTTCGGCACCTATTTCGCCACCACCCGCAAAACCCTTCTTCAGACCACTGAGACCGCTGAGAACAACCAGATCATGCTCCGTACCACCGCCACCGAGCTCATCCAGGACGAGAACGGCAACGTAGTGGGCGTGAAGGCCACCCGGTACGACGGCACCCCCGTCACCGTGAAGGCCAACAAGGGCGTGATCCTGGCCACCGGCGGTTACGCCGCCAACATCAAGATGGTCCAGGAAACCAATAAGTACTGGGATCCCTCGTACATCACTGCCTCCACCAAGACCACCAACCGCAGCTCCCAGGTGGGCGACGGCATTAAGATGGGCGAGGCTGTGGGCGCCGAAACTGTGGGTATGGGCTGGACCCAGATGATGCCCATCTCCTGGATTGACAATGGCAACCTGGCCTTCGGCGCGGGCAACTACGCCACCTACATCAACCCCACCACCGGCAAGCGGTTTGTCAATGAGTCCGCCGAGCGTGACGTGCTGAGCCTGGGCGAGTTCCAGAACGGCGTCTCCCTCATGGGCTCTCAGGGTGTGTTCCTGGAGATCTCCAACGCTGAGACCGTGGTCGGTTTCCCCTATCCCTATGACACCTATGTGGCTCCCGGCGTGGAGGCTGGCGCTACCACCGGCAAAACCGAGATTGCCAACCGGGTCTACTTCGCCCACAACGCTGACGAGCTCCAGGCTGTCCTGGACAAGTTTGGCATGAAGGCCGACGCCAAGACCATTTACGAGACCATCGAGGCTTACGACAAGGCTGTCATGGCCGGTGAGCAGCCCCCCGAGGTCATCAAGGAGAATCCCACCAAGCTGGTGGGCACCGCCGAGGTGGACGAGAATGGCAAGTATAAACCCGAGACCTACAAACTGGACGGCGAGCTGATTCGGATTCGTCTCATGGCCCCCTCTACCCACCACACCATGGGCGGTCTGAAGGTGGACACCGAGCGTCACGTGATCAGCACGGACGGCCAGATCATCCCCGGCCTGTGGGCCGCGGGCGAGGTCACTGGCGGTATTCACGGCGGCAACCGCCTGGGCGGCAACGCCATCGTGGAGATCATCACCTCCGGCCGCACCGCTGCCAACAGCATCACTAAAGCCAGATAAAAGAACGCCTTTTCTCAACAAGGTACAGCGGGCCCCGCATCCTTTCGGATGCGGGGCCTTTTTTATCGGCTGATCGGTGTCGGCTCCCCGCACTGCCGGCAGACAGAAAAAGATTTTTTCTCCCTCCCCCGTTTTCACTTTCATTTATCTCTCCTCCTCTTTCACTTATCTCTCATTCCCTTGCTTTTTTCTTAACGAAATGGTATACTTTTACTGTCTGTGGTAAAAGGAAAATTTACCGCGAAAATCTTGAGAAAAGGAGCTGCAAGTACATGAGGAAAAAGCTATTAGCACTTACCCTGGCATTCGTCATGGTCCTCGGTCTGGCCTCGTCGGCATTCGCCTATGAGTACACCGTGGAGCAGGGCGACAGCTTGTGGAAGATCGCCAAAGAAGAACTTGGCGACGGAAACAAGTGGAACGAGATCTATGAGGCAAACAAGGACACCGTGAAGGATCCCAACCTGATCTATGTGGGTCAGAAGCTGGAGATCCCCGATGGTGAGCCCGTCCAGCCGGTGGAATCCACCGAGCCGGTCCAGCCTGCCGAGGGCAAGGTCTACACCGGGACCTCGGCCGGTATGCAGGGCCCCCTCACCGTGGCCATGACCGTGGCTGACGGCAAGATCCTCAAGGTGGAGGTCACCGAAAGCAAGGAGACCGCCTACCTAACCGACGTGGCCATGGAGCGGATCCCCGCCCAGATGGTGGAGCACCAGACCACCACCGTGGACGCCGTCACCGGCGCCACCCTGGCCTCCAACGCCATCATGCGGGCGGCCACCGCGGCTGCCAAGGCCGCCGGCCTGGACATGAACGTCCTGAAGGCCAACGCTTACCACGCCCAGCCCGGCGCGGCCGAGACCTGGAACACCGATGTGCTGGTCATCGGCGGCGGCGGCGCCGGCCTCTCCGCCGCCATCTCCGCGGCCCAGAACGGCGCCAAGGTCACCCTGATCGAGAAGAGCTCTTTCCTGGGCGGCAACACCTTCATGGCCGGCGGCGCCTTCAACGCCGTAGACCCCGAGGCCCAGGCCACCCGGATCCTGAGCCAGTCCGAGAAGAAGACCCTGGACGGCTATCTGGCTCTGACCAAGGAGGATGAAGCCCTCCACTTTGACCTGTTCCCCGAGTGGGCCGAGGTCTTAGATCAGCTCCAGGCCGACATCAAGGAATTCTACGCCGCCAACGAAGGCAAGACCCCCGAGGTGGATATGCCCGGCTTTGACTCCATCGCCCTGCATATGTGGCACATCTACACCGGCGGCCTGCGGGAGATGACTGACGGCACCTGGACCGCCTCCAACATCGACCTGGCCCGCACCCTGGCCGAGGGCGCCCTGTCCGCCTATGAGTGGACCGGGACCCTGGGCTCCGTGAAGACCCTCTCCCGGGCCGGCGCCCCCCTGTCCACCGTTCTGGGCGCCATGTGGCAGCGGACCCATACCCATCCCACCAAGGAAGTCCGTATCCTTGACCTGAAGAACGCCGCCGAAAAGGAGGGCGTGAAGATCTACACCGAGACCGCCGGCACCCTGCTTCTCACCGATGCCAACGGTAAAGTGATCGGAGCCAAGGCTGAAAAGGCCGACGGTACCCCCATCACCATCAACACCTCCAAGGGCGTGGTCCTGGCCAGCGGCGGCTACTGTGCCAATCCCGCCATGGTCAAGGAGTATGACAAGTACTGGGGAGATAACCTCTCCGCCACCACCCTCAGCACCAACGCGGGCACCAACACCGGCGACGGCATCGTCATGGCCATGGCCATCGGCGCCGACACCGTGGACCTGGGCGTTGCTCAGATGATGCCCTCCTCCTCCCCCCTCAAGGGCACCATGACCGACGGCATCTGGGCCGACGCTGCTGAGCAGCTTTGGATCGGCGCCGACGGCAAGCGGTTCGTCAACGAGTACGCCGAGCGCGACGTGCTGGCCAAGGCCTCCATGGAGCAGCCCGACGGCATCTTCTACATCATCTACGCCGGCAGCGGCATGCGCAGCGGCACCGACAAGTGCATGGGCACCAGCTACACCGCCGGCGGCATGGGCGGCACCGTCCAGGCCATGGTAGAGGGCGGCCACATCTGGTACGGCAAGGACCTGAAGGAACTGGCCGAGGCCACCAAGACCCCCGCCGGCGGCGCCACCTCCTCCTTCACCGAGGAGCAGCTCCGCACCGTCATCGAGCAGTACAACAGCTACGTTCTGGCCCAGAATGACCCCGACTTCGGTAAGGAGAACCTGAAGGGCTACATTGATCTGGAGTACATCGAGAGCCATGACGATGTGGGCATCTGCATCTCCCCGCGGAAGGCCTCTCTGCACCACACCATGGGCGGCGTGAAGATCAACACCAACGCCGAAGTTGTCAGCACCAAGGGCAATGTGATCCCCGGCCTGTGGGCCGCGGGCGAGGTCACCGGCGGCATCCACGCCGGCAACCGTCTGGGCGGCAACGCCATCGCCGACATCTTCACCTTCGGCCAGATCGCCGGCGCTCAGGCCGCGAAATAAGCAGCTTCTTTTCTCAACAAGGTGCAGAAGGCCCCGCATCCGAAAGGATGCGGGGCCTTCTGTATCATATCCGCCCCTTCCCCGGCATACTCTGTTGGGCGGGGGTGATGCCATGCTCAGACTGTTACACCGGGAAATGCTGCGGGATGGCCTTGTGGGCTGTGCCCTGCTTTGCTGCGCTTTGGCCATGGTATGCTGGCCCCAGGAGATCAGTTCCTCCGTCAAAGAGGGCATGGGGCTTTGCTACAATGTGATCATCCCTTCCCTGTTTCCCTTTTTTATCCTCACCTCCCTGGTGATCTCCCTGGGCCTGGCCGGGTATCTGGGGCGGCTCATGGAGCCCATTATGCGGCCTCTCTTTCGTCTGCCGGGAACCTGCGCCGCTCCCTTGGCTTTGGGCTTTGTGGGCGGCTACCCCGTAGGCGCCCGGGCGGCCCTCACCCTCTACGAAAACGGCCAGTGTACCAAAACAGAGGCGGAACGGCTCCTGGCCTTCTGCAACAATTCGGGCCCCGCCTTCATTCTGGGGGTAGTGGGTGCCGGGGTCTTTGGAGACAGCCGGGTAGGTCTCCTTCTCTGCCTGATCCACGCCATGGCCTCTTTCTGTGTAGGGTTGGTATTCCGCTTTTACCGCCCGGAGAAGGGATCCCGGTCTTCCTCCTCCCTCCCTATACAAGCCCAGCGGTTTTCCTCCGCTTTTACCGGAGCGGTCAAGGGGGCGGTGACCTCCACCCTGAACATCTGCGCCTTTGTCATGTGCTTTACCGTGCTCATTCGGATGCTGTTTCTCTCCGGTATTTTGCCCGTGCTCGCCGCTCTGCTGGGCCGGGTCCTCTCTCCCCTGGGCTTCACCGAAGCCTGGGCCCGGCGGCTCCTCACCGGGCTTTTGGAGCTTTCCTCGGGGGTCTGGTCCCTCACCGGAGAGGGGACCCTCCAAGGCAAGGCGGCCATGGCGGCCTTCCTTCTGGGGTGGGCCGGGATCTCGGTCCACTGTCAGGTCCTCTCCTTCCTGGGGGAGAGCGGCCTGTCCACCCGGACCTACATCGGGGGCAAGCTGCTCCACGGCCTGTTCTCCGCCGGCCTCACCGCCCTCCTGCTCCGGGTCTTTCCCTTGGAGGAGAGCGTCTCCAGCTATCTGGCCCAGCAGGTGGAGGGCATCGCCGGTACGGACTTCTACTCCGCCCTGGCCGTCTCCACCGCCGCGGCCTGGGGAGTGTTTCTCCTCTTCTTCCTTCTGGCGGCTCTGGGGGCCAAGCGGGGCAAACGGGCCTATTCCTCCCTCCGT
>JAGBDQ010000289.1 GCA_017937415.1 Oscillospiraceae bacterium | reverse complement strand
GTACCGTAGGCACACCGTTTATGGCCCGTTGGTCAAGTGGTTAAGACAGCGGCCTCTCACGCCGTTAACATCGGTTCGAATCCGGTACGGGTCACCACCTCTTTTTTGCGAGGCAAAAAAGAGATTGACAAACTGAGTTTCAAGGGTTACAATTTCATAGTGGTTTTAACCGAGAGATCGGTTGAACGATAAGTTGGTGTTGATTGCGGTGAGGGTCCACCCGTTCCCATCCCGAACACGGCAGTTAAGCTCACTCGCGCCGAAAATACTTGTCTGGTGACGGACTGGTAAAATAGGTAACGCCAACACAAAGCGGCAAACAGAATTGTTTGCCGCTTTTCCTTTTATGAGAACAGTGGAGGACTTCAAAATGAACACAAAAGGAAGCCTGAAGATCGCCCTGCTGCAGATCGCGCCGGCTGGAACGCTGGAGGGGAACCTGCAAAAAGGGCTGGAGGCCTGCTGCCGGGCCAAAGAGCTTGGCGCTGACATTGCCCTGTTCCCGGAGATGTGGAGCAACGGCTACCGGATCTATGACCGGCCGGTGGAGGAGTGGAAGGCCGAGGCCATTCCGGCGGACGGTGACTTTGTGAATGCCTTTGGGGCCCTGGCCAAAGAGCTGGATATGGCCATCGGTATCACATTGCTGGAGCAGCACAGGGGCGGGCCCCGGAATACCCTGGTCCTCTTTGACCGCTTTGGGGAGAGAAAACTGACCTATGCCAAGGTCCACACATGCGACTTCGATGTGGAGCGGAACCTGACGCCGGGGGACGATTTCTACGTGACCGAGCTGGACACCGCCCTGGGTATGGTAAAGGTGGGGGCCATGATCTGCTATGACCGGGAGTTTCCTGAGAGCGCCCGGCTGCTGATGCTGAAGGGGGCAGAGCTGATCCTGACGCCCAATGCCTGCCCCATGGAGATCAACCGTCTCTCCCAGCTGCGGGGGCGGGCTTATGAAAATATGCTGGCCATCGTCACCTGCAATTACCCTGACACCGTGCCCGACTGCAACGGCGGCTCCAGCCTCTTTGACGGCATGGCCTACCTGCCCGGGCTGGAGGGGAGCCGGGACACCTGTATTTTGCAGGCTCCCGGCCAGGAGGACATCTATGTGGCCGAGCTGGACCTGGAGGCCCTGCGGGCCTACCGGGAGAGCGAGGTCCACGGCAACGCCTACCGCCGGCCCAGACTGTACGGACTTCTGACCGGTGAAAGGGTGGAGGAGCCCTTTGTTCGCCCAAACCGCCGGGAGGAGGAAAACCCTTTTGGGGGCCCCGATGAGGTGCCAGAGGTGAAGTTTGCGGAGCTGAGCGAGGTGGAGGACAGCGCGCTGAAATACGCCGTGATCGTGGCCAAAAGCGGCGGAAAATGGGTCCTCTGCAAGCACAGAGAGCGGGACACCCTGGAATTCCCCGGCGGCCACAGGGAGCCGGGGGAGACCATTTTGGAGGCCGCCCGGCGGGAGCTCTACGAGGAGACTGGGGCGCTGGACTACGATCTGAGAGCGGTGTGCGCCTACAAGGTCTGGGACTACGGGATCCTTTGCGCTGCGGAGATCCGGGGCTTTGAGGGGGAGCTTCACCGGGAGATCGAACGGGTGGTGCTCTCGGAAACACTGCCTGAAAAGTGGACCTACCCCGCCATCCACCCTAAGCTGGCGGCTGAGGTGAAACGTCAGGGATCCCTCTAAATCTGATTGAAAATTGACAGAAATATACTTTTTGGTAACATTTGAGGCATCAAAACAGGGAGGGGATCGTATATGGCGATCACGGTCAATATTTACTACACCGGGGAGAAGGGAAACGCCCGGAAGTTTGTCCAGGAGATGGTGGAGAGCGGCGTGGTGGCCGCGATCCGGGCCGAGGAGGGGAACCTGCGCTACGAGTACTTCTTCCCCGTGGAGGACCCGGAGACCGTGCTGCTTATCGACAGCTGGCGGGACCAGGGGGCCATTGACGCCCACCACGCCACCCCCATGATGGGGCAGATCACAGCGCTGCGGGAGAAGTATGACCTCCACATGAAGGTGGAGCGGTATGTCTCCGACGAGGAGGGGGCTCCCGCCGGGGACGAAAAGTTCATCCGGCAGTAGGGGAAAAGGCGAAAAGAAAGTTGTACGGAAAATTGGAAATTCAAAATTGGCCCAAAACCGCAAAAAATCCTTAAAAACAGATCAAAAAACCGCAAAAATCCTAAAAAATCGAGAGGGTAAGTTGCACGTTCGGATGCAAATAGGGGATTTTGACCGGTATTTGCATTGCAGCGTGCAACTGAGTTGACTTTGGTTGTACGGAAAATTTCCAATTTTGTTTGTGTGGTACGCAACTAAGGGTTTGGAGCGATTTTGTGCGGGGTTTTCTGCCCAAGGGCAGGGCCCCAGACGTGGGGGACTATTCTTGGTGTCAAGAATAGCCCCCCTTCTCGTCTTCGACTCGGTCAAATCGGTGGACGCGTGCCACCGGCACGCACCGCCCCCTCCCCTACAAGGCGGCCCTCGGCTCGGGGGACGAGAGAGACGAAAGACAGGGAGAGCGTGGGGACGCTCTCCCTGTGTTTTGCGGATAAAAGAATTGTCACGCCAATTTGTTTGCTTGCGAAGGACCAGACAAAAGGACTGTCGTGCTGTCTTCTTTTCCCTCTGTGAGCCTATTCTTCCCTGTAGGTAAATCCCTCCGCCAAGCGAAAGATGGTTTCTCTATCCACCCCGCCAGCACGGATGGAGAGGACTGCAGTATGCTCCAGGTCTCCCCAGGCCAACTCCATAGAGCCGTCCTCATATTCTACCAGCACACCGGGGTAGCCGTTTACTGTGAGCTCCTCTGTGTGGGCAGCGTTATCCAGAGAAACACTGTAGCCATTATTTGACCGCCACACTTCAAAATGAAGCCTGCATCCATTCTGATCCTGATATGTGGGGGAATTATAAATCACTTTTCGGTATTCCTCCAAATCTTCATCCATCCAGGAAAAGCCTGCCGGAAGCTCCGGGATCTGGTATCCCAGCAGGGATACCGGCTTCTCCTCCACAACACTGTCAGGCAGTTTGACCAGATTTTTGTGGAGAAACTTAATTTCATACTTATTCTGCTCTTCGTTGTACGCCGCCGAGGTTTCCGGGGGAGACTCCAACGGTTTCAAAATAAAGCAGTAAGACCCAAGCCAAATGCCTACCACTAAAACTGCAGGAAGCCCCCCCAGGCGGAAAAATTCCTTGACCCAGTAGCCTGCGCTGTGCTTCTCCTTGGGCTTTTCCACCCGGTAGCTTCCGTCCGTCAGGCCCGGATGAGCTTCCTCCCATTGCTCCTGGGCGGAGCGGCCGCCCGGCGCCTCCGGAGCCCGGGATTCCTTCACCGCCGACACAACGGACCAGACGAACAGAGCCACCGTGATCAGAGCGGCCAGCCCGGTAAATACTGCGTTGCTGAATGTCCTGCCCATCGTATATCCACTATGCAGCATGGAAAGGTTGAAAAAGAACAGCATCACAACGACCCCGGCCAGCGCGCCAAACCCCAGAACCTTCCACCAAGGATTTTTCTTCATCAAGGCTCACTCCCTTTATTTTGTAATTTTTAAAACCTCTATATCTGTAAGACGAAAATCAAGCAAAAGGGCAACAATCTAAATTACATTTTTGTACTTGCTCAGGGAGGAGCAACGCCAAACTGTAGGTACGTTCTCTTATCTGGCACCGAGCCACACTTATTGGAAATTAAAAGTTAACAAAGGAGCCCCGTTTTCCCTTTTAGTTAAGTCAATAGTTAACACCGTATATTTTGTCAAAACCCGCTCCATCTCTCCGATAAGGGCGTAATATGTTGCAACACCTTGAACCTGAACACGGTTAGATTGCATTAATATAAATCCAATATCATCTTCGTATCCTGGATAAACACCGGCGTTTCTATAGTTTCCCCATCGCTCATTCATTGTTCCAGAAGAAGGAAAATAGCCAGCATCAGGCGCTGTAAGCGTATATGTTATTCCATCCCCGATCATTCCTCCAGTGTAAGGGAAAACCCCTCCAGAGGAAATATACGCAGTAATCTTTCGGTCATTCCATCGCGCACCATTGTTATGAAGGTCAGTAACAGTTCCACCACTCCAGCTTGCCTCACTATATTCTCCACTGACAAGCGCAATTTTTGCGTATCCACCATCAGAGAGAAGAGACAAAGAATATATGTCATCCCCATCCATACGTGTCACTGTCTCAGTTACTTCAGGAACATCTTCAAGGGCCAAGCTCATTGCTGAAACAGGTGCTGACTGAGCCTGGGCGACAGCATCATCATGGCTCTGGATATATTCTTGATACTCGGGAAATAGCTCTTCAAACTTGGCGTTGATGTAATCCTCGTTATAGGAGGGCTTTTCTTCTGAGGCAAAAACGGGAATAGACAGGCACATGACCAGGGCCAAGAACATAGATACAAACTTCT
>JAGBDQ010000288.1 GCA_017937415.1 Oscillospiraceae bacterium | reverse complement strand
TTGCCCTTTTTCCCCCTTTCGTGTAAAATAGCCCCAGAGCCCCTCCGGGGGCATTTGGGGAGGGGTATCCATGTCAAAGCCCAAGCTCATCGTCATCTTAGGCACCACCGCCTGCGGCAAAAGCGGGCTGGGGGTGACCCTTGCCAAAAAATACGGCGGCGAGGTGATCTCCGCCGACTCCCGGCAGGTCTACCGGGGGCTGGATCTGGGCACCGGCAAGGTGACGGCCGAGGAGATGGAGGGCGTCCCCCACCATCTTCTGGACGTGGCGGAGCCCGGGGAGCAGTACTCGGTGGCCCGGTTCCAGCAGGAGGCCTACGCCGCCATCGACGGCGTTTTGGCGCGGGGAAACCTTCCCTTCCTGGTGGGGGGCACCGGGCTTTATGTCCGCTCTGTCAGCGAGGGCTACGTCTTTCATGAGGCCCCTCCCGATCCCGCTCTCCGGGCGGAGCTGGAGACTTTGCCCATCGAGGAATTGCGGCGACGGCTCACTCACGCCGGGGTAGAGCTGGATGACGACTGCTTCCACAACCGGCCCCGGCTGGTGCGGCTTCTGGAGAAGGTGCAAAGCGGAGAAGATCCCCACGCCGAACGGGAGCTCTGTCCCCGCTACGACGTCCTCACCCTGGGGGTCAACTACCCCCGGGAGACGGTGTGCAGGCGCATTGACGACCGGCTCCTGGCCCGGCTAAAGGCGGGCATGGTGGAGGAGGTGGCCGGCCTCCGTCAGAGCGGAGTCAGTGACGCCTTTCTGGAGGGGCTGGGGCTGGAGTACCGGTACATCCTCCACTACCTCACCGGGGAGATCCCCACGGAGGAGCAGCTTGTGGAGGAGCTGGGCCGGGCCATCAAACGGTTCGCCAAACGGCAGGTGAGCTGGTTCAAAAAGGATCGGGACGTCCACTGGCTCCATATGGAAGCGGACCCGGCGGCGGAGGCTTCGGCCCTCATCGACGAATTTATCAACGCATAAAGCGGCGGCGGTCAAATGACCGCCGCTTTTCGCATAGCCAGGGCAAAGGCTGGGCATACTCCCTTTATCTACATGATAGGAGGTATCCCCATGTCCGTTGACTTTGCCCAAAGTGAGACCAGGAAAAATCTCCTCCGGGCCTTCGCCGGAGAGAGCCAGGCCAAAAACCGCTACACCTTCTCCGCCGGCTTTGCCAAGAAGCAGGGCCTTCCCTGCGTCCAGATGGTGTTCCTCTTCACCGCCAGCCAGGAGGAGGCCCACGCCAAGGCCTTCTACGACCATCTGAAGCCCTTCGCCGGGGAGAACATCCCCATCGACGGCGCCTACCCCATCGACCTCTATGACACCGTGGCCCAGCACCTCCGTGCCGCCCAGCACAACGAGTACCAGGAGTACGAGCACGACTACACCGGCTTTGCCCACACCGCCAAGGAGGAGGGCTTTCCCGAGATCTCCCACCTCTTCTCCCAGATCGCCCGGATCGAGCAGGTCCACGGGGACCGGTTCGGCCAGTTTGCCGACCTCATTGAAAGCGGCAAGCTCTTTATCAGCGACGTGTCCTGCCAGTGGATGTGCCTCAACTGCGGCTATATCGTCACCGCCCAGCGCCCTCCCGAGCAGTGCCCCGTCTGCAAGCACGAGCAGGGGTATTTTGTACGGCTGGAAATGGTGCCGTGGCAGATGAAGAAGTGAAT
>JAGBDQ010000021.1 GCA_017937415.1 Oscillospiraceae bacterium | reverse complement strand
GAGACCTACCGGGCTTACCGCAAGGCCCTTCAGGACATGGAGGAGGCCCAGAGCCTCTTTTCCGACCCCGACCTGGGGGAAATGGCCCGGGAGGAGTATGCCGAAGCCAAGGCGGCGGCCCCCGCGCTGGAGGAGAAACTGAGGCTTTTGCTCCTGCCCAAAGACCCGGACGACGACAAAAACGTCATTGTGGAGATCCGGGCCGGGGTAGGCGGGGAGGAGGCCGCCCTCTTTGCACACTCTCTGTTCCGGATGTATTCCATGTATGCCGAATCCTGCCGCTGGAGCGTGGAGGTGGATTCTGTCAGCTCTACCGAGCTGGGAGGCATCAAGGAGATCTGCTTTACAGTGAATGGAGACGGAGCGTACAGCCGACTGAAGTTTGAAAGCGGCGTCCACCGGGTCCAGCGGGTCCCGGAGACCGAGTCCGGCGGGCGGATCCACACCTCCACGGTCACGGTGGCGGTACTGCCTGAGATGGAAGAGGTAGATGTGCAGATTGACCCGGCAGACGTGGAGATGCAGGTGTTCCGCTCCTCGGGAGCGGGAGGCCAGCACATCAACAAGACCTCCTCGGCGGTCCGGCTGATCCACAAGCCCACCGGCATGGTGGTGGAGTGCCAGCAGGAGCGGAGCCAGTTCCAGAACCGGGAGAAAGCCATGCGGCTGCTGGCTTCCCGACTCTACGAGCAGGAGCGGGAGAAGGTGGAGGGGGCCTACGCTGCCGACCGGAGGAGCCAGGTGGGAAGCGGAATGCGGAATGAGCGGATCCGCACCTACAACTTCCCCCAAGGGCGGCTTACCGACCACCGGGTGAATCTGACCCTCTACAAGCTGGACGCTGTGATGGACGGAGACTTAGATGAGATCATTGACGCCCTGGTCACTGCCGACCAGGCAGAGCGATTGGAAAGGGAGACAAAATAATGGAATTGCGTATTGATTTCCTCAAGCTGCCTCAGAACAAGACTTTGACCGATATGAAGGCTGAGCTGGATGCCGTTTTAGAGGAGGACGGCTGGCTGTTGGGCTCCGGGCAAAATGGTGAGGCCGGCTTTGTGGAGCTGGAGTTAGAGGATGAGAAGATGAACCCCAAGTACGGCATCATGGCGGTGAAGGCCTACCTCCAGCGGGAGAACTTTGACCCGTCCACTACCATTGAACTGGCGGGGACAAAAACCCCGATTTTTGATTGAAACCAGGTGATTTCCAGTGAAAACAAAATGCCTGACAATCCGTGATGTAGCGGAAGCCGCTGGAATTATTGCATCCGGCGGCCTTTTGGGCATCCCCACCGAAACGGTCTACGGTCTGGGAGCCAACGGGCTGGACGAAAAAGCAGTCCATGCCATTTTTGAGGCTAAGGGGCGGCCTCAGGATAATCCCCTCATTCTTCATGTGCCCGGGGAGGAGTGGTTGGAACGGTACTGCCAGGACATCCCGGCGGTGGCCTATGAGCTGACGGATCGCTTCTGGCCGGGGCCCCTCACCATGATCCTGAGACGGAAGGACAACGTGCCCGATGCGGTGACGGCGGGGCTGGACACCGTGGGGATGCGCTGTCCTGACTGCACTGTGACCCGGGCGGTCATTGAAAAGGCGGATGTGCCTGTTGCCGCTCCTTCAGGGAACGCTTCGGGTCGCCCCAGTCCCACCACGGCGGCGGCCATGCTGGAGGATATGGACGGTAAGATCGACGCCATTCTTGACGACGGCCCTTGTGCCGTGGGGGTGGAGTCTACCATCATTGACCTGACTGTCCAGCCCCCCCGGCTCCTTCGCCCCGGCGGGGTGACCTTAGAGGAACTGGAGGAGGTTTTGGGTGATGTGGCGGTGGACGATGCCGTCCGCCGTCTCATGGCCCCCGGGGAGCAGCCCAAGGCTCCCGGCATGAAGTATCGCCACTATGCTCCCAAGGCCCCCGTCACTGTAGTGAAGGGGGACCCGGACATGACGGCGGGGTACATCGTTGCCCGGATGGGAGAGAAATCTGGGATCCTCTGCTTTGACGAGTTTAGGGGCTATTTCCGGGGCCATCCGGTGGAAACTATGGGGCCTGTCTCTGATCAGGCTGAGCAGGCCAGGGAGATCTTTGAGGCCCTCCGGGCCTTTGACCATCTGGATGTCACCGACATTTGGGCCCAGTCCCCTGATGACGAGGGTATCGGCCTGGCGGTGACCAACCGGCTCAACAAGGCGGCGGGATTTCATATCATTGAACTGTAAAGAGAAAATGCTTAACATATAGAAGGAGACTTATGGAAATTTCCGACAACATCTTGCGGGAGCTTTTGAAAAATTGCTATTTCATCAATGGAACGGCCTACGCCGGGAAGTCCACCATGGTCCGCCTTCTGGCCCAGCGTTATGATGGGATCGAATGCGGAGAGAACTACCATGATGTGTTAATGGCGGCCACCGATCCGGCCCATCAGCCCAACCTGGGCTATTTCCAGACCATGAGCTCTTGGCATGAGTTTGTATCCCGTGCCCCGGAGGACTATGTGGCCTGGATGCGCGGCACCGCCCAAGAGGCCTCCGAGCTGGAGATCATTCAGCTTCTCCGGCTGTCCCAGAGCGGGAAGAAGATCTTTGTGGATACCAACATCTCTCCGGAGCGGCTGAAAAAGATCGCCCTCTGGGACCATGTGGCCATCCTTTTGAGTCCCCAAAGCCTTTCGGTGGACCGCTTTTTTGACCGGCCGGATGCCGAAAAGCAATTTCTTTACCGTCAGATCATGGAAGGGCCGGACCCGGAGAGGACCATGGCCAACTTCCGCGCCTGTATGGCTCTGGCCAACAGCCGGTCACGGTATGCGGAATTTGCCCGGAGCGGCTTCTTTACTTTCCTTCGCACAGAGAAAAGCACGATCGAAGAGGAACTGGCTGCTTTGGAGGAGCATTTCAAACTGTAAAAGGAGTGCTTATGGATTATACCAAAGAGGATCTGCTGGAGGCCAAGCGCCAAATCGATTCTACGCTCCATAAGCTGAAAGAGGTCATCAGGACCTTTGAGGCGAAGGAGGATCCAGGCCGTTATAAGTCCCAGCTCACCTTGGCGAAACGCCGGATAGCGGCTTTTACCCTGGCGGGAGAACTGGTGGAGCGGGAACTGAAAAGTATAGAACATTGAAAGGAAAACTAAAAATGAACATAGAAAAATTAAAAGAGACCGTGGCGGCAGTGCGGGGAGATGAGGTCTTGATCTCTTCCCCGCAGGATGCCATGGATCTGATCGCCACCGCCCGGTATGAGACGGGCTGTGAGGCGCTGATCCTGCCCAAAGAAATTGTGAGCGAGGACTTTTTCGTCCTTTCCAGCGGTTTGGCCGGGGAAGTGCTGCAAAAGTTTGTGAACTACGGCATGAAGGTGGCCATTGTGGGAGATTTCTCCCGTTACACCAGCAAGCCTCTCCAGGATTTTATCCGGGAAAGCAACCGGGGCAAGACCGTGTTCTTTGTGGGCACTGAAGCTGAGGCTCTGGAGAGCTTATCAAGAAGGGAAAGGTGAGAATAAATGAGTACATTATCTGCCGGCGCAGACCGGGAAAAGGCATTGGAAGCACTGAAACAGTATAACGCTGAGCCCTTCCACATTCGTCATGCCTATACCGTAGGGGCGGTGATGGGCTGGATGGCGGAAAACCTGGGCCATGGGGCGGACAAGGAGTTCTGGTCCCTGGTGGGCCTCATGCACGATGTGGATTTTGAAAAGTGGCCCGAGGAGCACTGCGTCAAGGCACCGGAGCTGCTTCGGGAGGCCGGGTTTACCCCTGAATTCATTCACGCTGTCTGCGCCCACGGCTGGGGTATGACGGGAACTGACGCCCAGCCTGAGCATGAGATGGAAAAGGTGCTTTTTGCCTGCGATGAGCTCACCGGGCTCATTTGGTCAGCCGCCCTTATGCGGCCTTCCAAGTCCACCAAGGATATGGAGCTCAAGAGCCTCAAGAAGAAGTACAAGGACAAGAAGTTTGCCGCCGGCTGTTCCCGGGAGACCATTGCCCAGGGGGCTGAGCTCCTGGGCTGGGAACTGGACGAACTTCTGGAAAAGACCCTCCGGGCCATGGCCGACACCGAGGACGCGGTAGAGGCACAAATGGCCGCAGGCATATAAACCCGCAGGGAGAGAAGGGATGCAACTGGAGGTTGCGGCGAAAGTGCTTTACTTTGTCCGCCTGATTCGGTAAGCTGTCTGTGAGGTGATAGGTATGACATTGGGAGAAAATCTCCAGAAGCTGCGCAGAGAAGCCGGCCTGTCCCAGGAGGAGGTGGCCGGGCGGCTGTTCGTGTCCCGGCAGTCGGTATCCAAATGGGAGAACGGTCAGGCCGAGCCGGGGGTGGAGAATTTGAAGGCTCTGGCCGACCTCTACGGGGTGACACTGGACCAGCTCGCCGGGCGGCTCTCGCAGGAGGAGGACGAGGAGGCCGGACCGGCCTTCGAGGTCGTGGACTCCGGCGCCCGGGAGGAGAGGGCGGTCTCCTTCTACCGGAATGTTTTTGGGGCCCGGACCGCAACGGCTATCGTGCTGGAAATGATCCTCCTACAGGGAGGCATCAAGATCCCCTTCGACTGGCTGGCCATGCTGGCGGGACTCTTTGTCCGGAAGGTGCTCATGTGGGGGATCGTTCAGGTGTTTCTTTGGCTCAACGTGGCTATTAACCTGGTGAATTTGACGCTGCAACCTGTCCTTGGAGCCATCGGCCTGCTCCAAACCGGTATCTTCCTGTATCTCTTCTTTCGCCCGGAGGTCAAGGCCTATTTCCACATGACGGAGAGAGGGAACACCCTATGAAAGTCATCGGTATCACCGGCCCCACGGGGGCGGGAAAGACCACGGCCCTGAACGCCCTGCGGGAACTGGGGGTGGAGGTCATAGATGCGGACGTGGTCTACCATCAGCTTTTGGCGGAGAGTGAGGAGCTGAAGGCGGCATTGGAGGCCACTTTTGGTGACATCATTCTGGGCGACTGCGGACAGGTGGACCGGAGGGCTTTGGCCCAGGCGGTCTATCCGGATCGGCTCCCGGAGCTCAACGCCATTACCCATCCCTTTGTGGTGGACGAGGTGGAGTATCAGATCGCCCGGGCGGAGGAGAAGGGATACCCTGGCGTGGCTATTGACGCCATCGCACTTGTTGAGAGCGGCCTGGCCCGGCGGTGTGATGCTGTGGTGGCTGTGCTGGCACCGAAAGAAGAACGAATCCGCCGCATTATGGCTCGGGACGGCATCGACGAAGATTACGCCCGCCGACGGGTGGAGGCCCAGCAGAGCGACGATTTCTACCGCGCTCATGCTGACTATGTGCTGGAAAACGGGGAGGGGGATACTTCGGAGGGTTTTGCGTTCCGGGCCCGGACTCTCTTTGAAGCACTGCTGAAGCAGGTGGACGCCCCGCTTACATGAAAAAATTTTCCGGTCAGGAGTAGCATTCCGCGAAAAATCGTGGTATTCTATTAACAACCATTTTAAGGAGGTTATGCCAAATGGAAGAAAAAGAAAAAACGGCGGGCCAGCTTCGCCGGGAGGCTCTGCTGGATGACCGTAAGAACGGATATGACCGTCTCACCCCGGAGGATGAGGCCGCCATGAATTCCTACTGTGAGGATTACAAGCGGTTCCTGGACGCCGCCAAGACTGAACGTGAGGCGGTGGACGAGGCTGTGCGCCTGGCCCAGTCCCGTGGTTTTGTACCCTTTACCCGGGGCATGCTGATCAAGCCGGGAGATAAGCTCTACCGGGTGAACCGGGGTAAGTCGGTGATGCTGGCCGTAGTGGGGGATAAACTCCTCAGCGAGGGAGTCTCCATCGGCGCCGCGCACATCGATTCTCCCCGTCTGGACCTGAAGCCCAGCCCTCTTTATGAGGACAGCGAGCTGGCCTTCCTCAAGACCCACTATTACGGCGGGATCCGCAAGTATCAGTGGGTGGCCATTCCTTTGGAGCTTCACGGCGTGATCGTGAAGAAGGATGGCTCCACCGTGAAGGTGGCCATCGGCGCCGGTGCCGGCGACCCTGTCTTTACTGTGGATGACCTTCTGCCTCACCTGGCTGCCGAGCAGTCCAAAAAGCCCCTCAGCGAGGGGATCGCCGGTGAGCAGCTCAACCTGCTGGTCGGCTCCCGTCCCTTCAAGAACGACGAGGGCTCCGACCGGGTGAAGCTGGCCATTCTGGACATTCTCAACAAGAAGTACGGCATTGTGGAGGCCGACTTTATTTCGGCCGAGCTGGAGGCTGTCCCTGCCTTCAGGGCTTCCGACATTGGCTTTGATCGCTCCCTCATCGGGGCTTACGGGCAGGACGACCGGGTATGCGCCTTCGCATGCCTGGCCGCATTGCTGGATACCGACCACCCCACCCATACCGCTGTCTGTATGCTGGCGGACAAGGAGGAAATTGGCTCCACCGGCGTGTCCGGCATGAAGGCGGCCGCCTTTGACACCTTTATGAGCGACCTGTGCGATGCCCAGCGGGTGCCCCTGAAGGCTTGTTATGAACACTCCTTCTGCCTCTCGGCCGACGTGTGCGCCGCCTTTGACCCCAACTTCCCTGAGGTCTTTGAGCGCCGCAACATTGCCATGGTGAACCGTGGTATGGGCTTCTGCAAATATACCGGATCCCGGGGTAAGGGAGGTTCCTCCGACGCTTCCGCCGAGGTGGTGGGCTATGTCCGCCGCACCATGGATGCCGCCGGGGTGATCTGGCAGATGAGCGAGCTGGGCAAGGTGGACGCCGGCGGCGGCGGCACCGTGGCCTGTTACATGGCGGAGCGGGACATTGATACCCTGGACGCCGGGGTGCCGGTGCTCTCCATGCACTCTCCCTTTGAGACCACCGGCAAGCTGGACTGCTTCATGACCTATAAGGGCGTGAAGGCCATCTATCAGGCACGGTAACGGCAAAAGAAAACAAAGGAGCGGGCCCCGGGGCTCGCTCCTTTTCCTATGGGCAGAAATCCCCTTGTGGGATTTGACGTAGTTTTTACAAAAATCGACCTTCCATTTTGTTGACAAAGCTATGTCCGGCCTTTATAATGGAAACCGAGAGAGACCAGAGAACCCCAGAAAAGGGAGTGAATGCATGGCTGTGCAAGAGAAGGAACATCCCATCTACGTCATCGGCCACAGAAACCCGGACACCGATTCGGTCTGCTCAGCCCTGTCCTACGCCTGGCTGAAAAACCAGATCGACGGGGATATGAAGTACAAGGCCTTTCGGGCGGGTCATCTGAACCGGGAGACTGAGTTTGTACTGAGCCACTTGGGGGTGGCGCCCCCTCAGATCTGTACCGATGTGAGCCCTCAGGTGCGGGATATGGAGATCCGCCGGGAGCCGGGCATCGACCCGGAGATGAGCGTCCGGGCGGCTTGGACCCTGATGCGGGATGTGGAGGTGGATACCCTCTGCGTGACCGACGAGGTGGACAGCCTGTTGGGCGTTATCTCGGTGAAGGATATTGCCAACGCCAACATGGATCTGCTGGACACCAATATTCTGGCGGCCGCCAACACAGGCTTTGCCAACCTGATCTCCACCCTGGAGGGGGAGCTTTTGGTAGGAGACATCAACGCCCATGTAAAGGGACAGCTCCACATTGGCACCAGTCCCGAGGCTATGGACGGGGTCATTCAGCCCGGAGATCTGGTCCTCCTCTCCAACCGTTACGAGGTCCAGCTCTGCGCGATCGAGAGCGGGGCCGCCTGCATTGTGGTATGCTGCGGCTCAGTGGTGCCCAATACCATTTTGAGCTATGCCCGTGAGAAAGGATGCGCTGTTATCGCCACCCACTTTGATACATACGCCGCTGCCCGTCTGGTCTCCACGGCTGCTCCGGTTCGTCACCTGATGAAACGGGAGGGACTCTATCGCTTTGATCTGACTACCCCCTTGGAGGAGGTGGAGAAGGTGATGGCCAGTGTCCGGCTCCAGTATTTCCCCGTGTTGGACGAGGATGGAAAATACTGCGGTATGATCTCCCGCCGGAACTACCTGAATCTTCGTTCCAAGAAGGTCATTTTGGTGGACCACAATGAGAAGACCCAGGCGGTGGACGGAATCGAGCAGGCCGAAATTCTGGAGATCATCGACCACCACCGTATCGGCGCGCTGGAGACCAACAGTCCGGTCTACTTCCGGAATGTGCCGGTGGGCTGTACCGCCACCATCGTCTATCAGATGTGTATGGAGAAGGGACTGACGCCGCCCCGGCAGATCGCCGGGCTGCTTCTCTCGGCTATTTTGTCCGACACCCTGAAGTTCCGTTCTCCTACCTGTACGCCTTTGGATGTGGCTACCGCCCAAACTTTGGCCCAGCTGGCCGGGGAGGACATCGACCAGTATGCCGAGCAGATGTTTGAGGCGGGGGGAGATCTGACCGGGCGGACAGCAGCAGAGGTCTTTCGTTCCGATTTTAAGATCTTCCAGTTTGGGCAAACCCGCTTTGGCGTGGGGCAGGCCAACTTCATGACCGACAAGTCCCGGGCGGCTGCCGAGGAGCTGCTCCGGCCCTATCTGCCTGAGGCGGCGGGGGAGCAGGGGGTGCCGCTGCTCTATTATCTGCTGACCGATACTCCCAACGGTTCCAGCGACGTGCTCTGTTACGGCAAGAGGGCTGAGGAGTTCCTTCGGGAGGCCTTCGGCGTGGAGGTGACAAAGGGGAAGGCGACCCTGCCCGGTGTGGTGAGCCGGAAGATGCAGTTTATCCCGCCTCTCCGCGCGGCGATCCAGAACGAGAAATAAAAATAAAGCGTATAAAAAGCCGGTGCTTTTCATTTGGAAAGCACCGGCTTTTATACGTGCATCAGCGGGAAATCAAAGATCCTGTTACAGAGCACAAGAAAGGAGATCACCCGAAGAACTTTTTGAAGAAGCCACCCTTGCCCTTGTCTTTGCACTTGTCTTCAGCGAAGTCAGGAGTCTTAGGTTTTACTGCGGGGGTGGGCTCTGGTGCGGGGGAGGGGGCGTCACCCGCCTTGTTCAGCCGCTCCAGGGCTTCCTTGGCATTCTTGTCACCCCGCTCAGCAGCCTTCTGATACCACTCCCGGGCTTTGGACAGGTCCTTGGGCAGGCCGCCCAGGCCGGTTTCGCTGTATTGCCCCAGATAGTACATGGCGCCGGGATGGCCGACAGCCGCGGCCTTACGGAACCATTCCACCGCCTGCACCCGGTCCTTATGAGTGCCGGTGCCATTGGCATACGCGAGAGCCACATTGTAAAGCCCGCGGTCATTGTTCTGCTTCGCCGCCAGCATAAAAAGCTCAAAGGATCTTTCCGGGTTTTTCTCTACTCCGGTCCCGTTGAGGAAGAACCAGCCCAGATTACACTGGCTTACAGGATCCCCGTTGTCGGCACCCAAGGCATAGTAACGGGCGGCTTCCTCCAGGTTTTTCTCCACACCATGGCCCATCTCGTAGCAGTAGCCCAGGTTGCACTGGGCCCGGGCATAGCCCTGCTGGGCGGCGAGGGTGTACCAGTGAACGGCTACGCCGTAGTCCTGCTCTACGCCTATTCCTTCGTCGTAGCACCAGGCCAAGTTGCACTGAGCTCTGGGGTAGCCTTGTTTGGCCGAGAGGGTGTACCAGTGGATGGCCTCGGTCATATCCTTCTCCACGCCGGAGCCGGCTTCATAGAGCCAGCCCAGGTTGCACTGGGCCCTGGCGTAGCCCTGCTCGGCGGCTTTCCGATACCAATCCGCGGCCTGGGCCAGATCCTCTGGGACGCCCCTTCCGGCTTCATAGCACCAGCCCAAGTTACACTGGGCGGCGTCGTCCCCTTGCTCGGCAGCCCGGCGGTAATACGCCACAGCCTTCTCCCAGCTTTGAGGGGTGCCCCAGCCCATTTCGTGGCAGACCCCCAAATTACACAGGGCGGGGGTGTAGTTTTGTTCAGCGGCTGCGGTATAGAGCTGGAAAGCCCGGTCATAGTTTACCTCCACGCCCCGGCCCCGTTCATAGCACCAGCCCAGGTTGCACTGGGCCCGGGGGTAGTTTTGATCGGCGGCTTTGGTGTACCACTCCACCGCTTTTTCCCAGCTCTGCTCCACGCCCTTGCCGTTTTCATAGCACCAGGCCAGATTGCATTGCCCGGGCGCAAAGCCCTTTTCTGCGGCCTGACGGTAATAGTCCACCGCTTTCTCCCAGCTCTGGGCTTCCACGACTTGACCTTCCTCGTAGAAAAGACCCAGCCGGGTGAGTCCGCGGGGGTTGCCCATGTCTGCAGCCGCCTTGAACCAGTGGAAGGCTTCCGCCAAGTCCTTTTCGGTTCCCCTGCCGAATTCCAGACACCAGGCATAATTGCACATGGCCACAGGGTAATCCAGTTCAGCGGCCTTGCGGTAGAGTTTGGCCGCGGTCTCCCAGCTCTGCTCCACCTGCTCTCCGTTTTCATAGCACAGACCCAGCCGGCATACAGAGGGAGGATAGTTTCGAAGGGCGGCGCCCTGATAGAGCTGCACGGCCTCTTCCATATTCCGGTCCACGCCCCTGCCAAACTCATAACACCAGGCCAGATTATTGAGGGCCCGGGCGTCTCCCTGAGCGGCAGCTTTGGCATACCAGGCCACTGCGTCGGACCAACTTTGCTCCACACCGGCACCATTTTCATAGCACCAGCCCAGATTACACTGGGCCCGGGCGTAGCCCTGGTCAGCCGCCTGACGGTACAGGCGAATGGCCTCCGGCCAGTTTTGTTCTACCCCGGAGCCGGATTCGTAGCACCAGCCCAGATTGCACAGGGCGGGGGAGTAGTCCATCTCGGCGGACCTCCGGTAGAAGTCGATGGCTTTGCTCCAATCCTGCTCTACACCTTTGCCCTGCTCATAGAAAAGGCCCATGCTGCAAAGGCCTCGGGCATCTCCCTGTTCGGCGGCCCGACCGTACCAGAAAACAGCCTGAGATTGATCCAGCTCTACGCCGTTGCCGGTCTCATAGCACCAGGCCAGGTTGCACATGGCAGGAGCAAAGTCCCGCTCGGCTGAGGCTCGGTAAAGGGTGACCGCCTTTCCCCAGTCCTGGTCCACGCCGTCTCCCCGCTCGTAGCAGAGCCCCAGGTTGCACAGGGCCCGGGGATCCTCCTGGTCAGCCGCCATAGAGTACCAGTAGATGGCTTCCTTCTGATCCTTCTCTAGGCCCATGCCGGCCTCATAGCACCAGGCTAAGTTGCACTGGGCCCGGGAATCCCCCTGGTCAGCGGCCTGGCGGTAAAGCTCGGTGGCTTTCTCCCAGCTTTGCTCCACGCCCTCGCCCACCTCGTAACATAGACCCAGGCAGCAGGCCCCTGGGGCATAGTCAGCATCCATGGCACGGGTAAAGAGCTCTACCGCTTTCTCGCAGTCCTTTTCTACGCCGTCTCCCCGCTGCAAAAGCTGTCCCAGCATGACCCAGGCGGCGGGGTCCTCCTCCCGGTCCTCCAGGGAGAGAAACAATTCCCGCGCCTTATCAATGTCCTGCTCCACCAGTTCACCGTACTGATAGCAGCGGCCCAACCGGAAGATGGCAGGCGGATACTCTGCATCAGCTGAGCGCTGAAGATACTCTAAAGCGGCAGGGTCATTCTTCTCGTGAGCGTCATCAGCGAGACACATCCAGCCGTAACCCGAGATATATTCCTCCTCCACGGGAACGAAGAATGTACCACCGCAGTGGGGGCAGACCTCCAGATCGGGATCAGAGGTCACATAACCACAATCAGGACCTTCACAGCGAAAATATTCCAAGAAAAAGACCTCCTTTTGATCCGGGACGATCCTGACTTACTGTTCGGTCAGGGCGTCCTTCAGGAAACGCTCCAGTTCACGCTTGGTGGAGCAGTTGATAATGTACATTTGGTTGCCCATGGCTCCAGAGAGAGCATCGGCTACCCGGCCGGCAAGCATGAGCCGGGAATTGTATTTGTCCAGCAGCTCCTGGTGGGAGAGCTTAAAGGTTCTGCCGTCCCGCCGGCCGGCAAAGACGCAGAAATGATGGTCGCCCGGTTCCAGTGTGGATTGGTCAAAAGCGATCATGTCGGCCCAGATCTTATAGACGTCGGTGGCATGGGCAAAGTTCATCATGTCGGGGGAGATGCCGCCGCTTGGACGCATATTGACCTCCAGGGCCACAACGTCTCCCTGTTTGCCCAGTCCCTCCTGGTCACGGTTGAGCCGGAAGAATTCCAAGTGAATGAACCGGCTTTTTACGCCGAAGCTTTTCGCGGTGGCCCGGCCGGCCTTGACAATGTCGGCAGGCAGGCTTTTCTGGATGTAGAAGGCGCAGTTGCCGCCGTCGTTGACCACGTCCATCAGGGAGGACACGGTGACATTGCCCGTCTCAAACATGGGCTTTCCGGTAGAGTCGTAGATGGCGTCGTAGGAGTTGATCTCGGCGTAAATAAACTCTTCCATGATGTAAGGGATCTCAAGGTTTCGCTGATTGAGGAAGGCCATCAGTTCAGCTTCGTTCGTGAGCTTATAGGTATGAGCGGCCCCCACGCCGTTGTCCGGCTTGGCCACCACAGGCCAGCCTACCTCCTTAATGAAGTCCCGGCACCCTTTCTCGTCCTCCACCAGATAGTACCGGGCGGTAGGGATCCCCGCTTTCTGATAGTATTCCTTCATCTTGGACTTATACTTGATCTTGGGCATGTCCTCCACCTGGAAGCCGGAGGTAATATGGAAGGCAGTGCGGAGCATGGCGTCCCGTTCCAGCCAGTATTCGTTGTTGGATTCCAGCCAGTCAATGGGACCATACTTGAAGATGAGGAAGGCCACCCCGCGGTAGACCTGGTCATAGTCCTCCAGGGAATCTACCTTGTAATACTCGTTCAGACTGCCCTTGAGCTCGTTGGAAAGCTCGTCGTAAGAAGCGTCGCCAATGCCCAGGACATTCATGCCGTTCTCCTTCAGATGATGGCAGAACTTCCAATAGGTGTCCGGAAAATTGGGGGAAATAAAGATCACGTTTTTCATGGCTGTGCCTTCTCTCTGTATGTTATGTGTTGCTCTCCAGCAGGTAGGGGAGAAAATAGCCCACCTGCTTGAACCACCAGTCCCAGTCGTGCTTCACGTCATAGCCCCAGAGATCTACCCAGAGGGGGATCCCTTTGGCTTCGCAGATCCGGCCCATCTCCCGGGTGCTCTCGGGGATCTCCCAATCTCCCTGTCCCACACAGAGGATCCCACGGTTCTGCTTGTAGCGCTGAATAAAGGGGTGATCCGCGGGCATATCGCCCAGATAGTTCACCGGGGAGTTACGGTAGACCACCTCGTCCCAGTAGCCGTCAAAGCCGTAGTCGGCGGTGTAGATCCCGCTGAGTCCCAGCAGGGTGTCAAAGAGGTCGGGAAACCGGAAATAAAGGTTGGCAGCGTGGGTGGCGCCCAGACTGCACCCAAAGGCCATAATACCCGGATAGCCCTCCCAGCCGTTCTTTTCGTTGGCCAGAGAACGGAAGAAAGGAACGATCTCCCGGGTGATATATTCCATCCACTGCTCATACCGGCGAGCACGGCGGCAGGGATCTCCCGCTTTGTCCGACCAGCTCTCTAAGTCAATGGTGTCAATGGAGAGGACCATGGCCTTTCCGGCATCCAGCCAGGGCCGCCAGGCGTCCAGCATCCCCATGTCCTCAAAACTGAAAAAACGCGCATCCTGGGTGGGAATATAGAGAACAGGCTTGCCGCTGTGGCCGTAAAGCTTGCATTCCATGTCCCGGCCCATGGCCGGGCTGTAGTCTTTGAAATACTGCATTTCCATTTTTGCGCTGTGCCTCCTTATATGAGGACGTTTAAAAAATCATCCGGTCTTTGCCGTTTCTGGGAATCAAAGCTCCAGACCGTAAAAAAGCTGTTCCATAAAGATGGGGATCTGCTTTTCCCAGCTTGCTTCGGTGTGGTCGCCGTTGGGGACGATGCGGGAGGTGAGGTTGATCCCCCGTTCCAGAAGAATGCCGGTGACGACGGAAAATTGTTTCCGCATGGTGGGGTGGAACCCCAACTCATTGGCGCCATAATCCATGTAGATCACAGTGTCCCGACTCATACGGGAAGTGCGCAGCAGCTTCTCCAGCTTGTCCTCGGCAAACCAGATGGAGGGGGAGAGGGCGGCCGCCCGGGAAAAGACCCTGTTGTATTTGGTCACGGCATAGAGGCTCATGAGGCCTCCCATAGAGCTCCCGGCGATGAAGGTATGCTCCCGGTCGGGGAGGGTAGGAAAGTGCCGGTCAATAAAGGGCTTGAATTGGCCGATCCACCATTCCATGGTGATCCTGCCTTTTCCCTTCAGTTTACACCCCAGGTCGTCCACCTGACAGACAAAGGGAGAATATTCATGGAGCCTCCCGTGATTGGGGTCGTGGCTGCACTCCACGGCGGCTACGACCAGCGGGGCCTCGCTCTCCTGAAGATATTCCAGCATCCCCCAGCTTTTGCCATAGGTGGCATGGTCGTCAAAAAAGACATTGTGTCCGTCAAACATATAAAGTACGGGGAACCTCAAAGCCTGATCTTCCTGCCAGGAATCGGGAACATAGCAGTAGGCCCGCCGGGGGGTGTCTCCGGATAGTTCGGGGATGGTGATCTCCCAAAAGTCAATCATTGCGAAAGAGTCCTTTCTTGCCTGGGATTTCTTTTTAGTTTAACATAGCAAAGGAAAGATTGCAACCCAAAGCGAGCAAGAATGAGGTATAATAAAATAAATTTTTTGCCGGTGAGATTTTTTCTCTTCCCGGTGGGTATTCACAGTGAAAACGCGTTTTCAAGCTTGGGCCAAGGAGGCGAACCAATGGAGAAAGAACCATTTGAAGAGGCGGCCCGACGGTATGGGAATACGGTCTACCGGGTGGCCTGCCACGCCTTGGGGGACCGTGCCGAGGCCGAAGATGTGACCCAGACCGTCCTCCTGCGGCTCTATCAGCACAGCGGTGGGTTTGAAAGTGAGGAGCATCAGAAACGGTGGCTTCTCCGGGTGGCGGTGAACGAAAGCCGAAAGGTGCTCCGTTCCCCTTGGCGGAAACGAATGATCCCCCTGGAGGAGTGGGACGGTCCGGCGGAAGATCCCCCCGGAAATGGAGTGCTGGAGGCGGTGATGGCGCTGGATGCCAAATACCGGCTGCCGGTCTATCTGTTCTACTATGAGGGCTTCCCGGTAAAGGAGATCGCATGATGTGGGACTGGATATAGGAACCGGGATCACGCTTCCTACCATGGCCTATGCCGAGAGGGATGGCCGCAAGATCCTCACCCTGGACGGCAAGGAGATCGACGTGACCGAGGCTATGGAAAAGGACGGCTATTATGAGCAGGAGATCGAGGGAGCTGCCCTTCGGGTCGCGGCCGACGGTATGGCTACCATTACCGTTGCGGATATGACCTATACCGTGGATCTTATGACGGACTCTGATGGAAACACGGTGGATACCGGCAGCCTCCCCAAAGAGTAAATACTTACCCTCGGAACAGAGATAACCTGTCATTATACTGTATTTCAAGACCGTCCGGACATTCCTGCCCGGGCGGTCCATTTTCTCTCGACAGATAAGAGAAAATAGTATATGATAGACCAAAAGGGGGAAAGAGCATGAAATTTCCAACATTGGAGCGGGAGGAACAGCTGGCCGGACTGGTGGACGAAATCGGCTTTCTCCCATTCTTTAAGGGGGAGATTCCCGGCTTCTCCATCGAGGAGATGACCCCGCCTGAGCTGTGGTTTGGGGAGGAGCCCGGCCCTTGGGAGTGGAAGGGTCCGGTCATCACCCAAAGCGGCTGTGCCTACGGTAAGTTCTTTCTGGGCAAAGCGGTCTTTATCAGCCGGGCCTGGTTCCCTGACTTTGCCAATCACCGCCGGGACGGCTACGATTTTGACGCCCGGTATGACGACGGCCTGGCCTCCTTCCGGGAAAAGCGGCTTTTTGATGTACTGGCGGGGGAGGAGAGTCTGCTTTCCAAGGAATGGCGGAGCCGTGCCCTGGCTGACGGAGGCGAGCTGAAGGGTTTTGATACTACTGTGACCAAGCTCCAGCACCGGTGTTATGTGACTACGGTGAATTTTGAATATGCCCTGGACAAGCAGGGGAGGCCCTACGGTTGGGGTGTTGCCCGGTATGCCACACCGGAGGCCCGCTTTGGGGAGGACTTTACCGAGCGGGTCTATCAGCGCCAGCCCGAGGAATCGGCCCAATGGGTATTGGAGCATCTGGAAAAGCTGCTGCCCCAGGCAAACGAGAGGCAGCTTTTGAAATTGCTCGGGTAAGACGAACGTGGGCCCGGGGGACACAGGAGGATACCTCCTGTGATTGCGATTTCACCCTTGACAAAAATTTTTGTTTCCTGTATGCTACTTTTTCGGCGCCATTTCAGGGAGTTTTTTCATGGTTGGCCCACAGCAAATACCAAGGAGGAAGTACCGTGTCCGAGCAAAGACAAGAAAACAAGATGGGCGTTATGCCTGTGGGAAAGCTGCTCATCAGTATGTCCCTTCCCATGATGATCTCCATGCTGGTCCAGGCCCTTTACAATGTGGTGGACAGCTACTTTGTAGCCAAATTGAGCCAGGATGCCCTGAACGCTGTCAGCCTTTCTTTTCCTATTCAAAACCTGCTGATCGCTGTGTCAGTGGGCACCGGCGTGGGTCTCAACGCCCTTTTGTCCCGGAACCTGGGGGAGAAGAATTTTGAGGGAGCAAACCAGGCGGCGGGCAACGGCCTGCTGCTGGGATTTCTCAGCGGCCTTGTGGCTATCCTGGTGGGGCTGACTGTGCCCCGGGCTTTCTTTATGGCCCAGACCGACATTCCAGCCATCGTAGAGCAGGGAACGGCTTATCTGACCATCTGCTGCACCTGGTCTATGGGCCTTTTCATGGGTATCATGTTCGAACGGCTGCTTCAGTCCACGGGTAAGACCTTCTACGCCATGATCGCCCAGACCGTAGGTGCGGTGACCAATATCATCATGGATCCTGTGTTCATTTTTGGACTGGGGCCCTTCCCGGCCATGGGGGTAGCGGGGGCTGCCGCGGCCACCGTAGCGGGCCAGATCCTTGGCGCCCTGGTAGGCTTTACGCTGAATGTGGTTTTTAATAAGGAGATTTCATTCAGGGGCAGGTATCTGAAGCCTAACGGGAAGGTGATCGGCCAGATCTACGCTGTGGGTGTACCTTCCATGGTGCTCAGTTCGGTAGGCTCGGTGATGGTATTTGGCCTTAATAAGATACTGATTGCATTTACCGATACCGCTACCGCGGTATTTGGAATCTACTTTAAGCTCCAGTCCTTCATCTTTATGCCGGTGTTCGGGCTGAACAATGGCATGGTGCCCATTATCGCTTACAACTATGGCGCCCGGAACCGGGAGCGTATCCTGCAGACCATGAAGCTGGCCGTTATTACGGCCACGGCCATTATGCTTGTGGGTATAGCGGTGGCCGAGATTTTCCCCGCCCAGCTTTTGGGGATGTTTGAAGCCTCTGAGGAGATGCTGACCATCGGGGTCCCCGCATTGCGGATCATTTGCACCAGTTTCGCGTTTGCAGGGTTCGGTATTGTCTGCGGTTCAGTATTCCAGGCGCTGGGTCATGGTGTGCTGAGCATGATCTCCTCCATCGTCCGCCAGTTGGTGGTGCTGCTGCCGGCTGCATGGCTCCTTTCTCTTTCGGGCAATCTGAACCTGGTCTGGCTGGCTTTCCCCATTGCCGAGCTCTTTTCGGTGTGTCTTTGTATCGTCTTTACCCGTCGGATCGTGAAGACCGTGATCGACCCGTTGGCTCAAGAATGATTTCTGTGGTACCCGCCGCATGGCCGCGGCGGGTATCTCTTTGCCCGGAAGTCTTGCCAATTTGGGAGTCATAGAGTATAATAACCCTCAGATTTGACACTTTTGCATGGAGCTGGTTGACCATGAATGACTACTTGAATTTGAATATGCCCCAGGAAAAGATCGGGGCCATCAGCAATCTGGGCCTTGCCCATCTGGGGGACGGAGTCTTTGAACTCATGGTCCGCTCCTGGCTCTGTATGCACGGCAAAGCCACCGCTAAAGGGCTTCACAAGGCGGCGGTAGGCTATGTGGCCGCGCCAGCTCAGGCCCGTATGGTGAAAAAGATCTTGGATGATCTGACGCCGGAGGAACAGGACGTATTTCGCCGCGGACGGAACGCTTCCCCTCATTCCATTCCACAGAACGCCAGCCGGGAGGAGTACGCTGCCGCCACCGCGCTGGAGGCGCTGTTCGGTTGGCTCTGGCTGAAAGGGGAGAAGGACCGGCTCAATGAGCTGTTTGGCAGGATGATGGAGGAAGAGTAAATGGCCTTTGACGCGATATTTATGTCCGCCGTGGTCCGGGAGCTGCGGGAGGGCTTTTTAGGCGGGCGGATCGATAGGATCTATCAGCCCGGGAACCTGGATGTGGTTCTCTCTCTCCACGGGAACAGCGGCAACGGAAAGCTGCTCCTTTCGGCCAACCCCAGCCACCCCAGACTTCATTTGACCACCCTGGAGCGGGAGAATCCGGAAAAGCCCCCCATGTTTTGCATGCTCCTGCGCAAGCACCTTGTGGGAGCCCGTATTCTGGAGATCGAGCAGCCCTATATGGAACGGATCGTTACCCTCCGGCTGGAGTGTACTGATGAGCTGGGGGATAAAGTGAATCGTGCCCTGGTGCTGGAGGCCATGGGCCGCCGGGCCAATCTGATCCTGTTGGACGGTGAGGGACGGATCACAGACTGCCTCCGCCGTGTGGACGGGGACTTGGCCGCCGGAGTGCGGCCGGTGCTGCCAGGGCTCTTCTATACGTTACCTGAGCCTAAATTCGGTGTGCCCCCTCTTTTGGAGCGGGAGCTTCGCTTTCGGGGAACAGAGGGGGACTTGGAGTCTGCCATCCGGCAGATGTGGGAGACGGTAAAGGAATACCCCTCCACACCAACTATGCTTCTCCGGGAGGGGAAGCCGGTGGACTTTACATTCCTGCCTATCCTCCAGTATGGACCCGGGACCGAGTGCCGGGAATACTCCTCATTCGGGGAACTGCTGGACGATTTTTATGAGACCCGGGAGCTTCAGGAGCGGGCCAAGCAGAAAGGGGAGGACCTTCTCCGCGCGGTGAAGACCGCCCGGGACCGTGCGGCCCGAAAGCTGGAAAACCAGCGGAAGGAGCTTGCGGCCACCCGGGACCGGGAGCGGCTGCGGGAACTGGGAGACATTCTTACCACCAATCTCTACGCCTTGGAGAAGGGGCGTTCTACCGTGGTGCTCCAGGACTACTATGACCCGGAGGGGAAGGATGTGGAGATCGCCATTGATCCCCTCCTTACCCCGCAGCAGAATGCCGCCAGATACTACAGGGATTATAACAAGGCTAAGAACGCTGAGGCTGCGCTTACCATCCAAATCGAGAAAGGGGAGACCGATCTCTCCTATTTGGACAGTGTGCTGGAAAGCCTTTCATTGGCTGAGGGAGAGCGTGACCTGGGTGAGATTCGGCAGGAGCTCACCGATACCGGCTATCTGAAGCGCCAAGGCAAGGGGACTAAGAGAGGCAAACGGATCGCGGGCAAGCCCATGGAGTTTCGCACTGACGCCGGACTGCGGGTGAGCGTGGGAAAAAACAATAGCCAGAACGACCAGCTTACTACCAAGCTGGCCGGGAAATTTGACTGGTGGTTCCACACCCAGAAGATCCATGGTTCCCATGTGATCCTCTGGACCGAGGGGGCGGAACCCGATGAGGAGAGTATCCTTCAGGCAGCCTCTCTGGCGGCCTGGTTCTCCCAGGGGAGAGAGGGCGGCAAGATCCCTGTGGACTATACTCCGGTGAAATATGTGAAAAAGCCAGCCGGAGCCAGACCCGGCATGGTGGTCTACACCACCTATCGTACCCTGATGGCTGAGCCAAGCCAGGTATTAGCCAAGCGGCTGCGGGTAAAATAGGAATCTTTAGAAAAAATTAAAACCATTTTCTCCCCTGTATGTTACAATATAGGGGAGAATTTTGATACAGGAAAGGATGCAAAACGATGGACCCTTTTCATGTTTTAGTGGTGGAGGATGATCCTGACATCAACCGCCTTCTCTGCAAGATCGCGGGGGATGCGGGCTATGACTGCCGCCCGGCCTTCTCGGGCAGCGAGGCGCTTTTGCTGGCTGAGAAATACTGTTATGACCTGATCCTGCTGGACCTGATGCTCCCCGGTCTCTCCGGGGAGGAGTTCATTGCCAAGCTCCGGGCAGGGAAGACCATGCCTATCATTGTCCTCTCAGCCAAGGCGGGAACTGAGGCCCGGGTCAATGTGCTCAAGTTGGGGGCGGATGACTTTATCCCGAAACCCTTTGAGAATGCCGAGGTGCTGGCCCGGATGGAGGCCCAACTACGCAGGTATAAGAGGTTTTCCGGTACACCTGCCTCCGGAGTCCTCCAATGGGGGGATCTGGCCCTGGACCGGGAGGCTGTTCAGGTGACGGCGGGTGGAATCGAGGTCACACTGACGGCTCGGGAGTTTGAGATACTGGCCCTTTTGATGGAGCACCCAAAGAAGGTCTTTACCCGGGAGCAGATCTACGAGCAGGTCTGGGGAGAGGAGTTCATGGGGGATGACAACACGGTAAATGTCCACATCTCAAACCTACGGGCCAAGCTGGGCAAGGCCAGCGAAAAGGAGTATATCAAGACCGTGTGGGGTATTGGTTTCAAAATGATGGAAGAAGTGTGAGCATCTTAACCTTTTCTTCACCTTCTCTTTGAAGTTCCTTATTGACTGAACGCTATACTGAGATCACTCTCAAGAAAGCGAGGTCATGTACCATGTCAGAAAACGTACTGGTGACACGGGATCTCACCAAGCGCTACGGCAGCGCCACTGTGGTGGACCATGTGAATATCACCATCCAAAAGGGAGATATATACGGCCTGGTGGGCCGGAACGGTGCCGGCAAGACCACCATTATCCGTATGGCGGCCGCCCAGACCGTCCCCTCCGGGGGCGAGGTGGAGCTCTTCGGCGCCACAGGGGCCCGGGAGCTGAGCCAGGCCCGGAGCCGGATCGGCGCCATGGTGGAGATCCCCAGCTTCTATCCCTACCTTACCGCCCGGGAGAACCTGGAATACTACCGCCGTCAGCGGGGGATCGCCGGGAAACACGTGGTGGAGGATGCCCTGGAACAGGTCAACCTGACCGATACCGGGAAGAAGAAATTCAAAACTTTTTCCCTGGGTATGAAGCAGCGGTTGGGCCTGGCTCTGGCTCTTATGAACCGGCCTGATCTGCTGCTCCTGGACGAGCCCATCAACGGCCTGGATCCGGAAGGCATCGTGGAGTTCCGGAATCTGCTGTTGGAGCTCAACCGACAGTATCAGACCACCATCCTCATCTCCAGCCACATTCTCTCTGAGCTCCAGAGCCTTGCCACCTGCTATGGCTTCATCGACAAGGGACACCTGTTGGAGCAGCTCAGCGCCAATGAGCTGGCGGAGAAGTGCCGGGACTGTGTGGAGATCAAGGTGGACGATGCCCCCAGAGCGGCTGCCCTTATGGAGCAGGAGCTGGGTCTGCGGGACTTCGAGGTCCTGCCCGGCGGAGCTATCCGACTCTACGAGGGACTGGAAAGCCCCCAAAAGGTCACCAATCTTCTGGTGGCGCAAGGGATCAGCCTTTACGGCATGGAGCACCGGGGGGCCAACCTGGAGGATTACTTCCTGAAGCTGATCGGAGGTGTCCACCATGGTTAAATACCTCAATGCCGAGATCTATAAGCTGACCCACCGCAAGACTTACCTTTTTGGTTTCTTTGCCTTTATCCTGGGTGGAGTGACCGCCTTTATGGTTTTGTGTAAATACAATGCCGGCAATGGGGCCAGCCTGAACTTCTTCCTGATGAACCTGCCCCCTCTGTTTATGACGGGTATGTTCCTGGTCCTCATGGTCAGCGACATGGTCTTTTCCGACCAGTACAAATTCAACACGCTGAAAAATGAGGCCTCCTATGGCCTGCCACGAACCCGGATCTATCTGGGTAAGCTCATTGCCACCGCCCTGGCCGCTGTGGTGATCTGCGCCATTATTATCCTGTTCTACGCCGGAATCGCTGCCATCCTTTTTCCTGTGGAGGATGGGATGGGGGAGGTCTTGACCCATCTGGGGCAGACGTTGGCTCTCTCGCTGCCTCTGTGGTTTGGAGGACTGGGTTTTGGGTATATGCTTCTCTTTGTGATGAAGGGTTCCACCTCCGCTACTATGGTTTATGTGTTGGTTCTTGGAATGGGGGATACGATTTTGGATCTGCTGGAGATGATCCAGCCCAGGCTGTCTGAGGTTCTGGAGACCGTCCGATCCTGGCTGCTCATGACTCCTTTCAATCAGATGGATGTGTCTTCAGCGGCTATAGGCCACGCCTGGCTGGTGGGAATGAGCTGGCTTGTTGTCTCCACGCTGGTGGGGGTCGTGGTGTTCCAGAAAAGGGAGATCAATTAAATGCTGAATTACCTGTCCGCCGAGCTGTATAAGCTCCGGTTCCATGCGGGGCTCTATCTGGGGACTGCCCTCCTCCTTCTTTTGGAGCTGCTGGTTTTTCTCCCTGGGATCATGATCCGGGAGGTGGGGAGAGATTATATCCCTTGGGACGTGCTGCTGGGATTTATGGTATCCGCCATGATGGTGGGGATCTTCATTGCCCCAATCTTTGCGGCTATGGTTTTTGACAACCAGTACGGGAACGGCACCATGAAAAACGAGATCGTCTTTGGGATGCCCAGAAGCCGGATCTACCTGGGAAAAATGCTGGCGGGAGCCATTGCGGGGACCTTGGTGGCCCTCTTGTCGGTGGGCTTCTTTTTGGGCCTGACCTTCCTGCTGGGCGGCCCCCCTACGGTTGCGGGGGAATATCTGGTGGAGTTCTATTTGGAGGGCATTCTGACCCAGTGGCTCATTTGGCTGGGGGTCTATGCGTTCTCCTTTTGGGTGCTTTACCTGCTTCATTCTTCCATAGGGGCTATCTTGGTGACCTATATGACGATCCTTTTCAGCCCCATGTTTGTGGCCATCCTGATGGAGGGGAACAACATTGCGCTTCCCTGGAAGTTGGCTGGGGAGCTTTCCTTTATGGCCCCTCTTGTGCAGATGTGGCTGGGGGGAAACATCCATAACCTGGTTTTAGAGTTCCTGGGCGGAAATTCTCTGGTCTATGCCGGGGTGATCTGCCTGCTGTGGTGGCTGCTCAGCATTGGGACCGGGTGGCTGATCCTGAGCCGCCGGGAGATCAAATAGCCGACATTTCTTGGAAACAAATCTGCCGGAAGGAGGAAGCAGCTTGATCCTTGCAGTTCTGCTCCTTACTGTTCTGTGCGTATTCCTGCTCCTTCGGATCTATGCTCTGGAGCGGAACCTTCGTCAGGGCGCCAGTCAACTGAAAAATCGCAAGGCGGAGGGGAGCGCGGCTCCTCTCCGCCTTGCTGCGCCAAATCCCGCCGCTGAAGAGCTGATGGCGCAGGTAAACGGCCTTCTCCGGGAGATGGAGGACCAGCGTTCCGACTTTCGAAACCGGGAACAGGCCCTCCGACGACAGATCGCCAATGTGTCCCACGACCTGCGCACTCCGCTGACCTCTATTTTAGGCTACCTCCAGCTTTTGGAGAAGGAGGAGCTGAGCCCGGAGGAGCGGCGGGAATACCTGTCCACCATCGAAAGCCGGGCCCGGGTGCTTCAAGGCCTTATCACCAGCTTCTACGATCTTTCCCGGCTGGAGGCGGGGGAATACCCTATCCTGCGGGAGAAGGTAGATCTCAGGGAGGTGCTGGGGGAGCTG
>JAGBDQ010000287.1 GCA_017937415.1 Oscillospiraceae bacterium | reverse complement strand
ATAACCTCTGCGACAACGCCATCAAGTACAACGTGGAGGGCGGCTCGGTGGAGGTGGACGTGACCCGGACGGGGCAGACGGTCACCCTTACCGTGGCCGACACGGGCATCGGCATTCCGAGAGAGTATCAGGACCGGGTGTTTGAGCGGTTCTTCCGGGTGGACAAAAGCCGCTCCAAGCAAAGCGGCGGCACCGGCCTGGGTCTGGCCATCGTCAAGCACGCGGCCCAACTCCACGGCGCGGCCTTGGAGCTGACCAGCCAGGAAGGCCGGGGGACTACCGTTTCTGTGACCTTCCCGTCCCTGGGGCCGGAGGGGTAGGACCAAGATATGGACAAAGAAGGCAGGGCCTGATCCCAACCGGGATCAGGCCCTGCCGTTTAGATGTTGTTCAGAACTCCAGATTTTTGCCCTCGCGGTCAAAGACGTGGCAGACGTTTCCGTTGAAGGTCAGACGCAGCTTGTCGCCGATACCGAAGGTCTTGATATGGTTGCCGACGGGGTCCATGGTGGGGGCAATGACCACCACGTCGGCGTCCCGGACGGTCACGTGGAAATGGATCTCGCTGCCCATCATCTCATATACGTCCACTGTGGCGGAGAGGGAGTTGCCGCCCTGGTCGGAGAGGACCATGTGGCTGGGGCGGACCCCCAGGGTGATGTCCTGGGAGGTCACCTTGTGGGCGGCCAGATTCTTTTCCTTCTCAGGGGAGAGCTCCACCTTGCAGTCCTCCACCGAAACGAAATATTTGCCTCCCTCCTCGGTGAGTCTGGCCGGGAAAAAGTTCATCTGGGGCATTCCGATAAAACCGGCTACAAAGAGATTGGCCGGATGATCAAAGACCTCCTGGGGGGTGCCGATCTGCTGGATAAAGCCGTCTTTCATGATAACGATACGGTCCCCCAGGGTCATGGCCTCGGTCTGGTCGTGGGTCACATAGATAAAGGTGCTGTCGATCTTCTGCCGCAGCTTGATGATCTCGGAGCGCATCTGGTTGCGGAGCTTGGCGTCCAGGTTGGAGAGGGGTTCATCCATCAGAAGGGCCTTGGGGGAGCGGACAATGGCCCGGCCAATGGCCACCCGCTGCCGCTGGCCGCCCGAGAGGGCTTTGGGCTTGCGGTCCAGATACTCCGTAATGTCCAGGATGGCGGCGGCCTCCCGTACCTTCCGGTCGATCTCCCCCTTGTCCAGCTTTTGAAGCTTCAGGGGAAAGGCCATATTTTCATAGACCGTCATGTGGGGGTAAAGGGCGTAGGACTGGAACACCATGGCAATGTCCCGGTCCTTGGGAGCCACCTCGTTGACCAACTTGTCGTCAATGTAGAGCTCTCCCTCGGTGATCTCCTCCAGCCCGGCCACCATACGAAGGGTGGTGGATTTGCCGCAGCCCGAGGGGCCCACCAGAACGATGAACTCTTTGTCGGCAATGTCCAGATCAAAGGACTGCACCGCCACCACGCCCTGGTCAGTGACCTGGAGACCGCTCTGCTTTTCTCCCTTACCCGACTTTTTCTTTCCCTCGCTGTGAGGGTATATCTTTTTAATATTCCGAAAGCGCAAGGTTGCCATTTTTGTACTCCTCCTTGGTCAAAGTCAAAGGGCGCGGGATCCTATCTCAGTACCGCGATCCCCCAGGGGTCAAGGGATAGCGTCCCGTTTTTGTAGGTGATGCCCTCCCCGTGGGTCAGGTCTGCGTCCAGTCCGGCCAGCAGGGCTTCCACCGACAGGGGCAGTTCCTTTTGGACATCCGACAGATTGAGCACGATGGTGAGAGAACGGTCCTCCGCGGTCCTGCGCAGAACGCACAGGTCGCCGTCGCCGCTGTCCAGGAGCTGGGAGGTCCCCCGGGCGATCTCCGGGAAGGCGTTGCGCAGGTTCATGGCTTTTTGGACATAGCGGAGCAGGGAATTTTCCTCCTCCTGCTGCTGGGCCACGCTGCCCATGGGGTATTGGGCCTGGGTGGTCCCCGGCGGACAGAGGGTCACTTCGGGCAGGGTAGTCCAGAACATGCCAAGGCGCTTGTTGGGGTCGGGGCCGGAGCCCACCATGCCGATCTCTCCACCGTAGTAGACGTAGGTGCCGCCCCGCATCATGGCCAGCATTCCATAGGCGGCTTTCAGCCGCTCCGGGGCGTAGACCCCGATCACCTGGGCGATGCGGTCGGTGTCGTGGTTGTCCAGGAAGGGGGCCATCAGAGCCTCCGGGCCAAACCGCTCCTCCAGGTGAAGGGTGAGCTCACCATAGCGCTTTCCCCGCGCATCGGTCTCCTCGCTCAAGATGCCGGCGATCTCCCCCTTGCCGGAGCCGGTGGACATGGGGAAGTAGAAAAAGCTGTCCAGGCCGCTGGTGTAGTAGCCGGCGATGGTGGACTCGTCTGCCCAGCACTCTCCCACCAGGTAGCAGTCGGGGTCCAGCCTTTTGGCCTCCTCATTCAGCCAGGAGAGGAAGGCGATATTCTGCCCGCTGTCGCCGGTATAGTAGCTGGTGACGGCGTCCAGGCGGAAGCCGTCCACCCCCATGTCCAGCCAAAACTTCATAATGTCCACGATCTCGGCCCGAACAGCCTCGTTATCCAGGTTCAGGTCGGGCATCTCGCTGACAAAGCGGCACTCGTAGTAGGCTGAGCCCAACTGCCGGTATCCCTCGCCGGGATGGTTCTGCCAGTTGTAGTAGTCCCGATACTGGGATCTCTCCCCGGCCTTGGCGTCCTGAAACCAGGGATGCTGGTTGGAGGTGTGATTCACCACCAGGTCCAGGATCACTTGGATGCCCAGGTCGTGGGCCTTTTCCAGGAAGGCCTGAAAATCCTCCATGGTCCCGTAGGCGGGGTCGATGGCCTTGTAGTCGGTGACGTCGTACTTGTGGTAGGAGGGGGAGGGCATGATGGGCATGAGCCAGATGCCGGTGAAGCCCAGATCCCGAATGTATTCCAGCTTCTCCGCTGCCCCGCGGAAGTCGCCGATGCGGTCCCCATCCGAGTCCGCATAGGAATAAACAAAAATCTCATACCAGTTGCGCACATTATCGTCCGGAATGTGTTCCTCCAGCAGCCCACCCTTGCCGCCCTCCGGTGTTTGACAGGCACACAGGGACAGCAGCAGAATGGCCGAAAGAAACAGAGACAGGTATCGCCTCATAGCTGCTTACCCCTTCACGGAGCCGGCGGTCAAACCGTTGACGATATTCTTGACCAGGCAGAAATACAGAATGACGATGGGGATGGCGATGAATACCGATCCCGCGGCGAACCGGGCAAAGTGGGTCTCGGGGAGGTTGAAAAGTCCCACCGCCACCGTCCACATATTCCGGTCCTTCAACAGGAGCTTGGGAAGCAGCACATCGCTCCAGGGCCAGGCAAACTGGGTGAGCATGGTATATACCACCATGGGCTTGCTCAGGGGCAGGGTGATCTTGAGGAAGACCTCCAGATTGGTGGCGCCGTCCAGCCGGGCCGCCTCAAAGAGGGCGGCGGGGATGGAGTCGAAGTAGCCCTTCTGCACCATGTAGCTCACCGGGGTGGTGGCCGCGTAGAAGAAGATCAAAGACTCCAGATGGTTGATCAGCCCCAGCTGGGTCATGATGATATATACGGCGGTCATTCCCATGAAGCCGGGGAACATTCCCAGCACCAGGGTGGTCTTCTTGATGGTGTCCCGCCCGTTAAAACGGAACCGGGACATGACATAGGCGGTGAGCAGCACCAGAACCGTCCCCAGAAGGGCGCTGCATATGGCCACATACAGGGTGTTGAAAAACCAGGTTTTATAGGGGTATAGGCCATTTACATCATCGGTGAACAGGTCGATAAAGGTCTGCAGGCTGAAAGCGCTGGGGAAAAAGCCCTTGAAGTCGTAGAGGCTGCCCGTTTTGGACAAAGAGGCCAGAATGAGCCACAGGCAGGGGAAGAGGAACACCAGGGACATCACCAGCAGCAGGGTGTAGGTCAGAACATGGTCGGCCGCCCGGCGGGGTGTCAGTTTCTTCTTTTTCATTGATAGGTGTCCTCCTGCTGATAGGCTGCGGAGCGGACATAGACCGACAGGGACAGAGCCGCTGTGATAAGGAAGATGATCAGGCTGATGGCCGCGCCGATGGAATAGTAGTTGTTGTCCACCGACAGCTTGTAGAGCCAGTTGATGAGAAGGTCGGTATCACTGGCCAGGAAGTAGTCCGCGTAGTTGGAGATGACCCCGCTGCGCAGGAAGAAGAAAATGCCGAAGTTGTTGAAGTTCCCCACGAACTGGCTGATGAGCACCGGCGTGGTGGAGAAGACCACAAAGGGCAGGGTGATGGTTTTGAACTGCTGGAAGGGGGAGGCCCCATCCAGGGAGGCGGCCTCATAGAGGTCGGTATTGATATTACTCAGAAGTCCCGTGGTCATAAGCATGATGGAAGGGGTGGAGATCCAGGCGTTGACGAACAGGCCGATCCCCCGGGCCCACCATTTGGCCGAGGCGTCGTTGGTGAGGAAGAAGATCCGCATCAGTCCCGCCTGGTCCAGATACCAGTTGATGGGGCCGCTCTGGGAGAACATGAACTTGAAGCCCAGCATGGAGATGAAGCCGGGAATGGCGTAGGCCAGAATGGGGAAGGCCCGCCAGAATTTGGAGCCCTTTACATTCTTTTTGTTCAGCAGCAGGGCCATACCCAGCCCTACCACAAAGTTCAGGGCCGTGGAGACCACCGCCCAGGCCACGTTCCAGCCCAGGATCTTCACAAAGGTGCTGCCGATCTTGCCCAGGCTCAGGATCTTCAGCCAGGGGGAGAGGGACCAGTTGGCCAGCTTGGGGTAGACCACATCGCCGCCCAGGTCGGTGAAGGCGATACAGATCATAAACACGATGGGAAGAATGGAGAAAATGGTCACCCCCACCACCGGCAAGGTCAGAGCGGTAAGGTGGAATTTTGAGTCGGCGGCGGTGCGCAGGGTGTCCCGGAACTTGTGGACCGCTCTGCCTTTTTCCTTCTGCCGGGCGGTGTAGACTGCGTCCTTCACATTGGTCACATACAAGACCGCCAGGAACAGCAGAATGAAAATGGAGAAAAGTCCCAGGATCAGCATGGTGAGGGAGTTGTCCCCCGGAATGCCCAGCCACAGGTTCTCCTCCTGGGTCCCCAGGGTAAAGAAGCCCACAAGGTCCCGGAATCCGGTGGTGATAAAATAGAAGAGGAACACGCCCAGGCAGGCGAGGTAGAAAAGTCCCTTTACGATCTGCCCATAACAGAGCTGTCCCAGTCCCATGACCACCATGGACAGCCTGACCTGCCATGGGGTCCAGCGCAAAAAGCGCCCGGCGTCTGTGAGCTTTTGCCGCATAGGCCCACCTCCTTTCTGTTATGCCAGGGTCTCGATGGCGTCCCGGATCTGGTTTACAAGCCGTTCCAGGCCCTCCTGGATCTTTTCATCGGTATCGTAGAGCAATGGCTCGCCCCGGTCGGCCCGGAAGGGGTCGGTGGACAGGTCGATGAGGAAGGACTCGGCGGGGGTCCACAGCTGGCCAATCTCCGTAATGGCGGGCATAATACTGATCTTGCCCCGGTCCAGCCGGTCAAACAGGATACCCACGGTGGCGTCCTGGGCCGCGATGGCATCGGCGGCGTCCTCCCGGGCGGGGGCCACCCCAAGATACTGGTTCCGGGCCACCGCCTGCTCATAGGAGGTGGCGAACTCCACAAAGGCCAGGGAGGCATTGGGGCATTCGGTGTAGGCCGAGATGCCGTATCCGTTGATACCTCCCATCATGGAGGTCTCCACTGTCAGCTCCTCCATGCGGGTAATGGTGTCCTGCCACCGGTCGGCGGTGAGGTCGGCACTGACAGGCAGCCGGGGGACCGGGATCATTTTCAGGTCGGCCTCGGCTTCCTCCTGGGTCCATTTTCCGGTGTTGACCATGGAGCGGATAAACATACGCTTCACATCGGGGGTGGTGACGGTACAGAGCATCATCCCGTCGGCCATATACTGATAGGCCGCCGAGGAGAAGGTCTTGTCCAGCACCTCGGTGTTGTTCATTTCCCCGGCCCACTGCTGGATCATCCGGGCACCCTTATAGGCCTCGCCGGCGGCCAGGCCGATGTCGGCGGGATCGGTGCCGTTTTCCCCGAAGATATAGGCGCCGTAGGTCATCAGGTAGCCGCTCATGAAGTAAGTATCCACCGTCTCGTCCAGGTAGCCGTAGGTGGTTTTCTGCCCGCCCTTTTTGCACTCCTCCGAGTAGGCGTACAGGGCGGTGTAGGTCTCAAAGAAGTCTGGGGTGCCGTTGGAGTTCACATCCCACTGGCTCTCCCAGTTGTCGGGCAGCTTGGACTCGATGTAGAAGAGCATGCCGGACTGGACGTTCAGGGGAATGCCGCAGAAGAAGGTCTCCCCGTTCATCTCCTTGGCGTAGGCGTTCCACGCACTCTGGGGGATCTGGTCGTAGCACTCCATATCATACACGGGAAGAGGCAGCAAATGCTGGTTGTCGGCGTATTTCATCAGGATGTCGTTGGCCTGATACCACACGTCAGGGCCGTAGCCATAAGGGCCGTCGGTGGCCAGGTCGGAATACTGGTCAATGTTCATCCGTTCGGCTGAGATACCCTTGTCCTTGTAGGCTGTGTTGAAGGCCTCGATGAGCTGGTCCACATAGCCCAGCTCCACGGCGGTGTCGTTTTCCAGCACCTTGACCACCGCCCCCTGCTCCAGCTTGCCGTCAAAACGGGCCATGACCTGCTGGTAGAGACTGGAGGTCTCAGGTTCTCCACTGACCTTCGGCTCCTTTCCGCCGCAGCCGGAGAGCATGGAGAGAACGAGCGTGGATGCCAGCAGCATTGAGAGGGTCCCTTTTGTTTTCATTCTTGTATCCTCCTATTCCTTGACAAGTTCAAAACCGTAGGCGGGAAGGCCGCCGGCGGTGTGGTCGGTCCCATTCACGCGGAGCCGCAGGGTCTGCTCCGGCGCGGTGCGGGTCAGGGTGATAATGCCCTCCGATTCCTCTATGGCAAAGTCTCCCACGGACAGGGCGGGCTCCTTTTTCAGCTTTGCCAGGGTCTGGATCAGGGTTCGGGTCTCCTTGTCCCAGTGGGTTTCGTCCCAGTCGAAGCATCGGCGGCAGCCGGGGTCGTATCCCCCCTCCGTGCCGATCTCGTCGCCGTAGTAGACGCAGGGGATGCCGGGATAGAAGAACTGGATGGCGGCGGCGGCCCGGAAACGCCGGGGATCCCCGCCCACCCGGGTGAGGAAGCGGTCGGTATCATGGCTGCCCAGCAGGTTCAGCATCTTCCGGTCGGCGGGCACACTGTAAGTGTGGTAGAGCCGCACCAGCCGGTCCCGGAACTCCGCCGGGCCGATGGTTCGGAAAGCCAGAAGGTCCAGACAGGCCTTGGTGACGCTGTAATTCATGATGCTGTCATACTCATCCCCATTCAGGTAGCGTACCGCCCGGTGCCAGTCTTCCCCGATGATGACGGCGTCCGGACTCTGGGCCAGCACCGCCTCCCGAAAAGCGCGGAGGAACCGGTGGGAGATCTCGTCAGACACATCCAGCCGCCAGTCATCGACGCCGTAGTCCCGCATCCATTTGACAGCCACATTAGAGAAGTACCGGATGACCTCTGGGTTCTCGGTGTTCAGCTTGGGCATGTTTGGAGAGCTTCCAAAGGTTAGGTAGGTGCCGTCCTCATTCCACAAAAACCAGTTGTAATAGGGGGATCTCTGCCCGTTGGCCTGGGCGTCCTTGAAGAAGGGATGCTCCCAGGAGCAATGGTTGAACACACCGTCCAGCATGACCCGGATGCCCCGGCGGTGGGCCTCTTCGATCAGGGCCTTTAACGCCTCGTTCCCTCCAAATTCCGGGTCCACCGTCTCATAGTCAATGAGGTCATATTTGTGGTTGCTGGGGGAGCAGAACACCGGGTTCATGTAAAGCATGGTGATCCCCAGGTCGGAGAGGTAGGAGAGTTTCTCCCGGATGCCCACCAGGTCCCCGCCGAAAAAGCTCTTGGGGGTGGGAAGGTCTCCCCATTTTCCCGTGAGGTAGCCGGTGTCCTTGCCGGTCCGGCCCATGGCAAAACGCTCGGGAAAGATCTGGTAGCATACCGCGGTATCCACCCATTTGGGCACCCTCATCATATCACAGGGGAACTGGGATGCATACTGAAAAAAGCTGAAGTAGCCCAGATCGTGGTCGTATTGCCGGCTCAGTCCCTCTTCAGAGAAATACCAGACGGTCCCATCCTTGCAGGACAGGGCAAAAATGTAGGCAAACCGTGTGTCGGTAAGGGGGACGGACACACTGTAATACTCCAGCTCGGAGTCGGTGTGGGTCAGCTTCATGGGAGCCTCGTCCCGGAATTCATGCCACAGATTCTTGTTGCAGTTGTAAATCAGACTGGCGCCTTTGAGAAGGCCCCGCTGTACCCGGAGACGTACATGCATCATGCCGTCCAGAGGATAGATGTCCACCGTTCCGGGGATGTGACAAACCGATAGATTCAGCATAGTTTACCTCGCTTGACAATTTTTTGGGGGTGTGATAAGATGGCTTCCATGAATAACAAGAAATATACAATGAAAGATATTGCAAAGGAGTGCGGTGTTTCCACCGCAACGGTTTCCTATGTCCTGAATGACGTGCCGGGACAGTCCATCAGTGACGAGACCAAGAAACGCATCCTGCAATTTGCCAATATGGTGGGCTATGTGTCCAGTGCCAGCGCCAAGGCTCTGGCCACCGGGCGGACCAACAATTTCGGCGTTTTTATGCCCTACCCGGAAAACAGCACGCACAAACACAGGCTCCTTTGGGCCCTGGCCGAGGCATCTGAAAAAGCAGGCTACCATCTGGTCCTGCTGACCAGAAAATGCCTTACCCAGCAGGTGACCAACATGGATGCCGTCTTTGCCATTGACATTCCCCAGGAGGAATTTGCGCTTCTGGGAGATAACTGCTTTGCTCCTTTGCTGTATCTGGACGGCCAGACCGAGAATGACATTTTTTACTGCATTACCTTCGATGCCGCCGCCATGTATCAAAAGGCTTTGTCT
>JAGBDQ010000286.1 GCA_017937415.1 Oscillospiraceae bacterium | reverse complement strand
TTCTCGCCGCCGCCCCGCTCGTTTTCCTCCATATACTCGTTCAGGAGGGCCCAGCACATATCCTTGTTGTTGGCATAGCCGCCGCCGGCCAGGATCACGCCCTTGCTGGTGTTGTACTGGATGACCTTGTCTCCCACCTTGGCGATGACGCCGGTGACGTTGCCGTCGGCATCCTGCACCAGCACCTGGGCGGAGGCGTCGAAGAAGACCTTGGCGCCCATGTCCACAGCCTTGGCCACGCAGGCGCTCTGGACATAGCGGATGGTGGAGTTGGCGGCCACGCCCATGATGGGCTCGGCGTTATACTTGCCGGCGAAGGTGACCGTGGTGGCCCAGGTCTTGGTGCCCGGGGTCAGGGGATAGTTGGTCAGGTTCTCGCACTGGTACACGTCCAGCCCGGCCTTCACCTTGTCAGCGTCGATCTGGGTCTGGATGAAGAGCTGGCCGTTCTCGGTGTTGTCGTAGACCAGCATGATCTCCTCCAGGGCCTTCACGTTGTTCTCCAGCACGGTGCCCTTGACGCCCTCCAGGGCGGCGTAGCGCTCCTTGTCGGCCAGGACCTCCTTGGCCACGTCCAGCATGTTGTCCACCATGGGACCGGAGTTCTGGACAAAGGAGCGGATGATGTCGGGATTGCAGCGGCCGCCGGAACGGGTCACGTACTCGTTGACGATCTCACCCAGATCGTACTCCTTGATGCCGTGCTCCTTGGCCAGCTTGGTGTTGTATGCGCCGATGTCCTCGCCGTACCAGTCGAACACATCGGCTCCCTGCTTCTCCAGCACCACCACGTTCTTGGCGCCCGCCTGCATGGTGGAGAGAACAGCCTGGGCGCCGGCGTGGCCCATGCCCACGATCACGACCTCCACATCCTGGGTCTCGTCGGGGGTGAGCTTAGGAGCCTCGCCCAGCCAGTCGCCGGGGCCGGAGTAGCCCTTGACCCGGGCCTCGCCCGCGCCGGCATTGGGATCCACCACGGGGACCTCCACGCTCTCGCCCTTGGCCTGGGCAATACAGGCGGCGGCCGCCGTCTTGACGGCGGTGCTGGTGATGGTGACGCCGCCGATGGTGTCGATCTCGGCGCTCTGGGCGTCCAAAATGGCGGCCTTCAGGTCATCAGCCTTGGCCTGGCCATAGCCCTCGGTCTCGTGGGACACGTCCAGAACCACATCGGTGATGGAGTTGGCATCAAAGGTCATGGTGACCTTGACCTCACCCATACCGGTGGCGGTGGCGCTGTAAGTACCGGGGGTGTAGATACCCTTGGCCTCAGGCGTTCCCTCGGGGGTGGGGGTTGGCTTGGTGTCGCTCCCGCAGGCGCTCAGCACGCCCATGGTGGCCACACCGGCCATTCCGGCGACCGCGCCCTTGATAAAGTCGCGGCGGGACAGGTTTTTGCTCATGTTCATTTCATCCTTTCCGAAAATTTTTGGGGCCTTGTGCTTGACACGATTTTACTCGTATTGTATGATAAATATATCGCAAACCCACCGCAAAAAACAAGATTTACCCCCGTTACAAAATTGCTGTTTTTGTAACAATGGCAGGAGGTCGTTATGAATCCGGAAAAACGGGAAGAGGAACCCATCCGCCACAGGATCGCCTACGCCTACCTGGAGCTTCTGAAAAAGAAGGACCGGGACGAAATTTCCATCACCGAGATCGCCAAGGCGGCGGGGGTGTCCCGCATGGCCTTTTACCGCAAATTTGAGACCAAGTGGGACGTGGTGGACTTCTACCTGGGAGGCATTATGCACTGGGAGGTGGCCTACGACGAGCGGACCGGCGGGGACCTGAACATCTGGGATGTGGAGTACGGGGTCCGGTTTTTCCGGGCCATGCGGGAGCACCGGGAAAACATTCTCACTTTAGTGGACCGGGGCTACGCCACCCTCCTGCTGCGGGTCATCAACCTGACCAACGAGAACGCGGGGGGCGATATGCCCAGCAGCTCCATCGAGCGGTATAACCTTTATTTCCTGGCCGGGGCGGGCTTCAACGCCATGCTCATCTGGCTCCGGGACGGGTGCAAGGAGTCCCCCGAGGAGATGGCCCAGGCCCTTGCCAAATATATGGGAAGCCCGTAAGCTCCGCTCCATTTTCCCCAGGCGGGGATACCGTTTTTTGATCCTGTCACCATGCCGCAGGTCCCATATCAAAAAAGGAGGTCATTTTCATGGCGCTGCTTCAGGTGAATCTGTTTTCCAAATCCCTCATGCGTACCGTTCCGGTCAATGTGATCCTGCCGGTGGACAAGCTCACTTTCCCCGGTATGCCGGTGCGGGAGGAGAACCCCTACAAGACCCTTTATCTGCTCCACGGCATCTTCGGCAACTATACCGACTGGGTCACCGGCACCCGCATCCAACGCTTTGCCGAGGAGCACGACCTGGCGGTGGTCATGCCCTCGGGGGACAACGCCTTCTATGTGGACCAGCCCGAGAGCAACAATTTTTATGGGGAGTTCATCGGCCGGGAGCTGGTGGAGCTCACCCGGAAGATGTTCCCCCTGTCCCGGAAGCGGGAGGACACCTTTATCGCAGGCCTCTCCATGGGGGGCTACGGCGCCATGCGCAACGGGTTGAAGTATTCCGACACCTTCGGCTGCATTGCCGCCCTCTCCGGCGGCTTCCACATTGAGGAGATGGCCTCCTGCACCAACGAGGACGGGCTGTTCTTCACCACCCGGCACTACGCCCAGGCGGTATTCGGCGACCTGGACCAGCTCCTGTCCGGCGACAAAAACCCAAAATATCTGGTGAAGCGGCTGAAGGAGGAGGGGAAGCCCCTGCCCAAGATCTACATGGCCTGCGGGGACAAAGACAGCCTTCTGCCCGCCAACGAGGACCTGGCGGCCTTCCTGAAGGAGCAAGGGGCCGACATTACCTTTGAGATCGGCCCCGGCGCCCATGAGTGGGACTTCTGGGATACCTATATCAAAAAAGCCATCGACTGGCTGCCCACCGAAAAGACCGGCCTGGGCGTCAGCAGCGGCAACGTGGGGATCTGAGGCGGTATGTACAGCCATCAACTGGACACCTTTATCCGCGTGGCCGACGCGAGGAGCTTTCCCAAAGCCGCCGAAGCGCTTCACATCTTCTCATGAAGATCCTCCCCGTGGATCGGGACTATTTCATGCCCTTCGGTTTGATGCATGCCCCGGATCCACTCCCCACCGTGCAGAGCTTCCTGGACGCGGTGGCACAGGTTTTCCCCCAGGAAGATTGAACGCAGACAGCGGGGGCGCGTTGCAGAATAAAAAACCTGTAACGCGCTCTTTTCCTATGCAAGGCACCACAAATTCAG
>JAGBDQ010000285.1 GCA_017937415.1 Oscillospiraceae bacterium | reverse complement strand
CCCCTATTATGACAAGGAGCTTTTGGTGGTGGCCGCCAAGGAGAGCGGCCTGAGCCATCAGTTTTTGACCGAGTACGACGAAAAGCCCAACAACAGCTTCCTCTACTCCCTGGTCATGGGCCAGTCCTCCCTGGTGGGGGGACATCAGGGTCCCACGGTGGAGCAGATGGCCGCCAAGGCCCAGCGGGAGGCCGTTCTGGCTGTGGCCAAGAAGGGCAGCTGCGTCATTGTGGGCCGGTGCGCCGACTACATTCTCCGGGACGAGCCGGGACTGGTACGGGTGTTTATCTCGGCCGACCACGACGCCAAGATAGAGCGGATCTGCCACCGGGACGGGGTCACTGAGAAGGAGGCCGAGGACAAGATCAAGAAGATGGATAAGGCCCGGGCCGCCCATTACAGCTTCCAGACCGACAAAAAGTGGGCCGACGTGGAGAGCTACGACCTGTGCATCAACTCCTCCCGGAAGGGCATTGACGCCGCCGTGAAGATGATCCTGGACTTTGTGAAGGCCTAAAAGCAAAACAGGATCCTATGCTCAAAAGCGTATAGAATGGAAAGAGGGAGCGGGAAGGACCCGCTCCCTCTTTTTTGCCTCTCCCTTTCCATGGGTTTTTGTGGTATCATAAGGAAAAAGAGTTGGAAGGAGGGCCGGCTTATGCCCAGTCTTTTTGTTTGCCCGGTGTGCGGAGGATCCCTGGTGCGGGAAGTGGGCCGTTACGCCTGCGTCGGCGGACACAGCTTTGACATTGCCAAGGAGCATTATGTAAACCTTCTCCCCGCCAACCGGCAGCACTCCAAGACGCCGGGGGACGACAAGGCCATGGCCCAGGCCAGGACCCGGTTTCTGGAGGGCGGCTGGTATGGACCTTTACGGGATAAATTATGTAAACTTGCAGGGGAGGCCCTGCCCCAGGGCGGCGCCCTGCTGGACGCAGGCTGCGGGGAGGGCTGGTACACCGCCGCCCTCTCAGCCATGGCGGCCGCCAAGGGCGGACGGACGGCAGGGGTGGACCTGTCCAAGCCGGCGGTGAAGAAGGCGGCTCGCCGGTGCCCCCAGGCTGAGATCGCGGTGGCCTCGGTGTACCACCTTCCCCTTCGGGACAGTTCGGTGGACGTGTTGGCGGACTGCTTCTCCCCCCTAGCTGTGGAAGAATTTTACCGGGTGTTGAAACCGGGCGGAAAATTCCTCTACGTTGTGCCCGGGCCCCGGCATCTGTGGGAGCTGAAGGAGATCCTGTATGACCATCCCTATGAGAACGAGGAGAAGGTGGAGACCTACCCCGGCTTTGCTCCCCCGGAGGTGACGGCGGTGGAGACTTCCTTCACCCTCACCCAGGCAGAGGACATCCAGGCTCTCTACCACATGACCCCCTACACCTGGAAAACCCCTCAGGAGGGGGCAAAGCGGCTGGAGGCGGTGGAGCGGCTCACCCTCACCGGGCAGTTCCGGATCCACGCCATGACACGGCTGTAAGCAAAGGCCGGGGAAGGGTGATCTGGGCCGAAACACTTGCGTTTGGCCCGGCTTTGCGGTATGCTGATAGAAAGAAAATTTTGTCGGAAAGTGGGGCGAACGATATGATCGGAAAACTTTTGGGCCGGATCCTGACGGTGATCCCGGCGGTGCTGGTGCAGCTTTTCTGGCTGGTCCTTCTCTCCAAGTGGCTTGCTCCCTATGCCGCGGTGCTGAACTTTGTTCTTTCCAT
>JAGBDQ010000284.1 GCA_017937415.1 Oscillospiraceae bacterium | reverse complement strand
TGAGCCGGGGACAGAAGGCGGTCTCGTGCTTGCTGGTCATGGTGTCCATGGCGCAGCCGTCGGAATCCACGCAGACCAGGTGATCGTGCCGTTTCTGAAATTCACTCAGCTTGGACATAGGCTCACCCCTTTTTGATTTTGTTGAGTTGCTCGTTGATGGTGGCACCGAAGTTGGCGGGGACCCGGCTCCCGGCAAAGCCCAGCAGGGCCTCCAGGGGCATCCCCATGGCCATGTCGGCCATGCCGTTCTTCTTCCCGCCCTTGGAGGGCTTCAGCATCCCCTTGGCCATAATGAGCATGGACTTTGGCAGGGCGGCCTCCATGGTCTTCTGGACCACCGCGGCGGTCTCGGGGTTTTGAAGCAAAGCCCCCAGGGGGTCCTTGATGGAGTAGTACCCCTCCCGGACCCGGATCTCGGTGGAGTCCACGGCGATGTCCTCAAACCAGTTCTGGACCCCCTCGCTCATGCCCTCGTCCTCCTCACCGCCGGGGAGCACATAATCCGGGTTGGGCGCTTCCACCCCCCGGAGGGTGATGGTGTCCCTGAGCCCACCGGGGGCGGTGACGGTGAGGGTGTTCTCCCCCTCGCGGAGGGGCAGGTCAGGAAAGAGGAATACATGCTCCCCAGTGAGCGTGCCCACGGTCTCCCCGTTGAGGGTGAGGGTGACCTCCTTCTGGTTGGAGTAGACCTTCACGTCCCGCTGTCCCGGGGCCCGGTCCACAAACCGGCGGCCGCAGAGATAGACAAAGGGCTCATCGCTCCACCAGGCCTTATAGATGTAGAAGGCGTCCTTCTTGGTCTTGCGGTCGTAGCTCACCACGCCCTTGTTGTTCCGGCCCTTGCAGCCGCCCTCATCCCGGGCATCGGCGGCAAAGTCGAACATATTCCACAGGAAGGTGCCCCACAGGTAGGGCCGCTCCCCAAAGACCTTCAGCATCTCCTCATGGTAGTAAGCCTGGTACTCCTCGGTGTAGTCCCGGATCTTGGGGGAGGCTGAGTGCCAACCCTCCACACACTCGGCGCCATACTCCGAAATACCCAAAGCCCGGTGGGGGTGAGTGGCATGGAACTGGTCCATCCAGGGACCGTTCTGGTCCACCGAGCCCACATACCAGCCGAAATAGTGGTTGTAGGCCAGCACATCGGTGATCTGGTTGTGGGGGGAGTCCAGGGGCACCATGGTGAGCTGGGCCATGGTGGTCAAACGGGTGGGATCCAGCTCATGAGCCAGCTCGTTCACCGCCCGGAGATTGTCCTGAAGCTCGGGGGAATCCCCGCCGATGGTGATCTCGTTGGAGATGCCCCAGAAGCAGATGGAGGGGTGGTTGTAGTTCTGGGCGATGAGCTCCCGCATTTGGGAGAGGGTATTCTCCCGGGCCTCGGGGGCGGGGTCAAAGACGCTGATAAAGGGGATCTCAGCCCAGATCACCAGGCCGGTCCAGTCACACAGGTCGTAGAAATGCTGGGCGTGCTGGTAGTGGGCCAGGCGGATGGTATTGGCCCCCACCTCCCGGATAAGCTTGATGTCCTCCTCGTGCTCGGCGTCCCCGATGGCCCAGCCCATGTTCAGCCGGTCCTGGTGGCGGCAGACGCCCCGGAGGGGATGGCTCTTGCCATTGAGGATAAAACCCTCATTGGGATCCACCCGGTAGGCCCGGATGCCAAAGGGCACATCCACCTGGTCCACCTTCTCCCCGTCCAGAAGCAGGGCAAACTGGGCGGTATACAGGTAGGGGTCCTTCACCCCCTGCCACAGGTGGGGGTGGTCCCAGGTCAGGGTAAGGGTGGTGTGCTCCCGGGCCTCGGTCTCCCCCGAGAGGACCACGCCCCCCTGGGCGTCCAGCACGGTAAAGAGGACCTTGGCCCCCCCGGCGTTCACCGGGAAGGCGTCCAGACGCAGGTTGGCCTTGTCCCCGTCGGGCCGGGGGGTGACGAAAACCCCGCGGGTGCCCCTCTTCATCAAATCAAAATGGGCCTTGTCCACCTCCACCAGAGTCACGTCCCGGTAAAGCCCGCCAAAGAAGGTGAAGTCGGCGGTCTGGGGGTAAACGTGGGTCCCCTCCCCGTTGTCCACGCTGACCGTGAGCTCGTTGCCCGCGGGCTTCAGGTAAGGGGTCAGCTCGAAGCGGAAGGTGCCGAAGCCCCCCCGGTGCTCCCCCAGATACTCCCCGTTGCACCAGACCTGGGCAACGTGGTTGGCCCCGTCCAGTTGAATGTACTGTTTCTTGCCGGCTTTGGGGTCAGGCAGGGGGAGCTTATACCAGCACTTCCCCCGGTAGTAATCGCTGCCACCGTCCTGGCCGTCCAGGGCGTTCCAGGTGTGGGGCAGGGCCACCCGCTCCCAATTCGAGGTGTCCGCTGCCCCGGAGAAGGCAGGGTCGTTCTCCTTGGTGAAAAGGGCTTCCCGGATGATGGTCTCGGTTCTCATGGCGCATCCGTCCTTTCGTATGTCGAAATAGATTGTATTTCTTGCCGCGTCTTTTCCTGAATATTATAGCGCAAGTCACAAGGGGAATCAATCATCATTCGGAAGGCTTTGTGGTATTTCAACTAAAATTCCGCAAGAAATACAATGGGAAAAGCAAGGTTTGCCCTGTTCATCCCCGGGGAAAGTCACTATAATAACAATATAAGCTCAAAAAGAACCGAAAAAATGAATGGAGGTCAGGAATATGGTAGATCTGAAAGCCAAGCCCTATTTCCTCAGCGACGAGGATATCCAGTGGGTCAAGGACACCATTGCCGGCATGAGCGTGGAGGAGAAGGTGGGCCAGCTCTTCTTTGCCCATGGCGGCAAATC
>JAGBDQ010000283.1 GCA_017937415.1 Oscillospiraceae bacterium | reverse complement strand
ACGGTTGGCAGGTAGTACCCTGCACCGATGGTCAAGGGCAGGTGCGAAGCATCGAAGAGCTTCAGGAAACCATCTGGCAGCTTGTGTTGAAATGTGTTCCCGCCGTACAAATGTGAAAGGAGACTTATCTATGGTCTGTATCTTGCTGGGCAGAGGATTTGAGGAGTCCGAGGCCCTTGTCCCTGCCGACCTGCTTCGTCGGGCAGGGGTGGATGTCGCCCTCACCGCCCTTCAGGGACAAGAGGTCACCGGCGGCCATGGCATCACAGTAAAGGCTGATTTGTCGCTGGACCAGTTGGATCCCGCCCAGGTCGAGATGGTCTTTCTCCCCGGCGGATTAGGAGGGGTAGATGCCATTTCGGCCTGCCCCAAAGCCCTGGAACTGGTCCACGCGGTTCATAGCCAGGGCCGGTATGTGGCGGCTATCTGCGCCGCTCCAACCATTCTGGCCGCATTGGGATTACTGGAAAACCGCCGGGCGGTCTGTTATCCCGGCATGGAGGAACAGATGGCCGGAGCCTCAGTCCAAAAGGGTACTCCTGTAGTGGTGGACGGAACCCTGGTCACCGGGGAGGCCGCCGGTTCGGCCTTTTCCTTCGGATTAAAGCTGGTGGAACTTCTCAAAGGCTCCAATACGGCCCAAAAAGTCCGGGAAAGCGTCCATTATCACGGCTGACAAGGCAAACAGCCTGTCCCCTCTTTCGTCGTAGAGAAGCGGGGCAGTGCCCCGCTTCTCAATGTGTCTCAGCAGCAGCCGCAGCCGTTGTCGCACCCGCAGCCGTTGTTGCAGCCACAGCCGCAACCGCAGTTGTTGCCCCATCCGTTTCCGCAGCAGCAGAAAATGATGATGATCAGCAGAATGATCCAACAGCAATTACCGCCCCAACCATTGTTCCCACAGCACATAGAACTTCACCTCATTCATTATTTGGCGGTCCAGGAAAGTCTCCCCTGCCGCCACCGCAATATCCTATGTCGCTCCTTTTCAGATGGTTCCAAAAGGAGCAGGCTTTTTACCCATACCGAGAGGAGTGACCTCAAATGCCCCAAGAAAACAATGAGCGACCCAGGTCTGCCGGAAAGTCCCAATCTTCCTCCCCAGCAGCCTCCGGAGTCCGTCATACCGCCGCCCCCTCATCCGGAAGCCGCCGCCCCACAAATACCGCGGGGAGCGGAACTCAGGCGTCCCCCCAGCGGCCCCGGCGCAGACGGCGCCGCAGACGTATGAACCCACTGCTCTATATTCTGCTGGTGCTGGCAGTTTCCGGACTGCTGGCCGGTCTTGGCTGGATCTGGGCAGGAGATGTATTGGCTCTCAATAAACCCGCCGCATCCGCGGTCATTACTCTGCCTGCCGATATGTTTACCTCCAGAGAGATACAGGAGGAAGTCAAGACTGACAGCGGGACAGAAACCACTACAAGGACCATCAGTGTGCCTGATCTGGACTATGTGGCCGATCTTCTGGAGGAAAACGGACTCATTGAGTACAAATTCCTTTTTAAGCTCTTCTGTGCTTTTACCGGGGTGGAGAAAAAGGGAAAGCTCCAGCCGGGCACTTATGAGCTTACCACCGACATGGACTATCACGCCCTCATCAACTCCATGAGCTCCAGCTCGGGCAGCCGTATGACCATCGAAGTCATGATCCCCGAGGGCTATACCATCGACCAGATCTTTGCACTTTTGGAGGAAAAAGGGGTCTCTACTGTTGAGACCCTGCAAAAAGTAGCTGCCACCTATGATTACAAATGGGATTTCCTGCAACAAGACGCCCCACCTTTGGGTGACTACCACCGGCTGGAAGGTTATCTCTTCCCCGATACCTATGAGTTCTACATGGGGGGGGGTGAGAGCGCGGCGGTACAGGTCCTCAACAAGATGATCCAGCGGCTGGATGAGCTGTTTACCGACGAGCTCCGGGCCCAGGCTGAGGAAATGGGCTATACCTTCCACGAGATGCTGACCATCGCCTCCCTCATTGAGAAGGAGACCGACGGCGATGACCAGAGCACCATCGCCTCCGTGATCTACAACCGCTTGAACAGCAACGAGGCCGGAACCAATGGCTATCTGCAGATCGACGCCACTTTGGTCTATATCAACGGCGGCAACACCCCCACAGAGGCAGACAAGTCCATTGATTCTCCCTATAACACGTACCTGT
>JAGBDQ010000282.1 GCA_017937415.1 Oscillospiraceae bacterium | reverse complement strand
TTTTACCCCCATAGGGAGTCGTAAAACGCAAAAAAGCCGTGTAACGCCCGCCGTTGTGGGAAAATCCGCGGCGCTCTTTCTCAAAACAGCACACTTCACTCCTCAAAATTTGATACGCCTAAACAAAGAAAAGGGACACTCAAAAAATGTGTCTGGACTGATAACTCTGGCCCTTTCCCCTGGCTATTTCCTGCAAGCTGTGCTATGCTGTGTCGCTGCGAAAGGAGTGATACGAATGCAGAAAAAGCTACTTACCAATGGCAACATCTTCAAGCGAACGGATGACCGCTGGAACGGTGTGATCTGGTACATGGACGAGCAAGGGCAGAGAAAGAGAAAATCTTTCTGTGGGAACTCAAAGCAAGAAGTCAAGGAAAAGATCACGGAGTACATTGCCGTCTTTAACGAGCAGCTCACCGCCTCAGACGAGTCCAAGGCCAAGTTGGAGGACAGCATGTCCAACTGGCTCCGGGTGTTCAAGTTCCCTTCCGTGGAACGGGGAACCTATGACGGATTGGAGTGTACCGCCAGACATCAGATCTACCCACTCATAGGCCATAAGGTTGTGGGCGACATTACCTCAGCGGACATCAAGGCGGTGCTGAATCACTGGATGAATGAGGGCTACGCTTACACCACCGTCAAGAAGGTCTATAACATTCTCTCCGACTACTTCCGCTACTTGACCCAGCAGGAGTTCATTCCCAAAAACCCCATGCTGGCGGCACCTATGATCAAAAAAGCTAACTTCATGGCCACCCAGGGTAAGGAAAACAAACCCACCTTTGAAACAGTCACTACCTTCAACCCAGAGGAAATAGACCAGTTCAAGGCCGAAGCCATGAGAACGTGGGGCAATAGAGAACGGATCTACCAACAGGCCGCAGCCTATACCCTCATGCTCAACACTGGACTTCGTACCAGTGAGGTATTGGGGCTCCTCAATTCTGACATCGACCTTGCCAACAAAGTGATCCACCTCCAGCGAGGCGTGAAGGAAATTACCCGCAGGAACGGCACCAAGGCCACCAGTGGCCGGGAGGTAAAAGTGGGGAAGCTGAAAACAGCCTCCAGCAAATGGGACATTTCCCTCAATCAGGCCGCTGTGGACGCCATTCTGGATCTCCGCAGCGAAAGGTACTTTGGAGAGGACACACCCCTGATCCCGGACGAAAACGGCGACTACACCCGCCCAGTAAACTTCCGAAAGCGGTACTACCGTATCCTTAAGGCTGCGGGGATCGAACGAAAGGGACTACACAGTCTGAGGCACACCTTCGCCACCACGCTGGTGAACGGGGTAAAGCAGCCAGACGGCTCCATCAGATCCCTCTCTCCTCGCCAAGTGGCGGACTTGCTGGGCCGCTCCACCTCGGAGATCACCGAGCTGTACTATGTGAAGAAGGACACGGCCCGGCTGGCCGGGATCACCGCGGGATTCGAGATCTGACCCGGAGCAGCAGTTGCGCCGCTATAAACAATGAAAAAGAGGCCCCTCTGATTAACGGATACTAATCAGAGGGGCCAAAACTTTGATGCTTTTTTGATGCTGTAGCGGACGGAATGGGGCGGGATCGTTGGCAGCGGATGGGACAATTTGAGCCACGCGGCAGAAGGACTCGGTCTCGGCTTCGCCTCGGTCGTGCGATGGACGCTTGCCACCGGCAAGCATCGCCCCTCGGCACGCGGTTTTGGAGTGGATGTGGGGAAGCCTTTGGTACACAATGCTTCCCGCTCGGGTCAGCCGATTGCGGGCTTTGGATCTTTTCGTTGTTCTGGCTTTGATGCTTTGTTGATGCTATTCCAAACCTATTTCTCCTTTGCAATTCTTCTACTATGACTTAATCGATCTCTGTGGGGGCCTTCTCCCCGATGCGGAGGACCGAGTCGAACCGGGCCAGATACTCCTCCGACCAGTTGTGGGTGATGACGATCCTCGTCACGTCCTTCCGGTCGAAAATGAACTGGTCAATCAACGCCACGTTCTCCGGGTCCAGCCCGGTGGTGGGCTCGTCGAAGATCAGAATGGCCGGGTGGGACCGGAGGGCCCGGGCGATGTTGATCCGCTGCCGCTCCCCTCCCGAGATGTTGTCCCCGAAGTCCCCCAAGGGGGCATCCCCCACCCGCTGGGCCAGGGCGGTCAAATTCAGGTCAGCCAGGAGCTTTTCATACTCCGCCGACTCTCTTGGCGGGTCATTGGTAAACATAGTGATGTTCTCATAGAGGGAGGCGTTGAACAGGAAGGGCGACTGGCTCACCAGCCCCACCACCCGGTAGATCTCCTCCTCGCTCAAATTCCGGATGTCCTGCCCCGCCAAAGTGATCTTCCCCTCATAGTCGTCGTAATACTTGAGGAGCAGCTTGGTGAGGGTGGATTTGCCGCTGCCGCTCTCCCCCAGAATGGCGTAGCATCCGCCGGGGGCGAAGGAGCAGGAGAGGTCCTTGTAAAGCTGCCGGTCGCCGAAGCCGAAGGAGACATTCTCGTAAACAAGGCTCTGGTCCCCTGTGGGCATCAGCCCACCGTCCGCGGGACAGGGCACCTCGGTCTCAGATTTCAGCTTTTCCACTAAGGGCTTGGAGGCGCGGAAGTCAACAATATATTCCATCGTATTGGATAGGCTATTGGAAAGGTCAGTAACATATCTGAGTGCGGCAAACACCATAGAAACAGAGACTAAGCCTGTAATTGAGAGATAACCCCCCACTCCCATACATGCCAGCTGAGCTATTACCCCCGAAGTCAATAGTGTCATAAGGCTCAAATTATTGATTAAGGCTGACTTGGTTTGAGCCCCCGCTTTTTTCTCCGCAACCACGTGAAATTGAGTCAAGAAAGGTCCTTTTCCTTTAGTACTACGAAGGGTCTCATTGCCTTCCACGCCTTCTTTTAAAAGGCCCGTAAACTTCTCGGCAGTCTGGGAAACCATTCTTCTCTTTTCTTGGGTCGCCTTGGTAAATAAATTAGCCGTTAGCAGGGGAATTACCGAGGTGACTATGCCTACTACGAAAAAACTGGGATGAAGAAAGAAAAGCATACTGGCAGTAATGACCACAGAAGTAATACCATAAAAGATACTGTAAATACGGTTTAACCAAGTTGACCTATAGAGCTCTGCGTCTTCCCCTAACAAATTTAGATAATAGGAGTTATTTTTCTTTCGAAATAGTCGGATAGGACGATTCAAGATACTTTTCATTATATGGTCACGGACATCTGTGACTCCGTCAGCCAAGTATCTCAAATGATTTACCACAGATAAAAATCGGAAAACCATATGCATGAGATAGCACCCACCAGCCAGGGCAACAAATTTCAAAACCATTTCCATGCTACTCTGTTCGATTCCAGTCAAGATCTCTGACTCATAATGGACATGGATTACATAAAAAATGTAATCCCCTACAGAAAAAAGGAATGTTAAAAAAATCAAGTATTTTGTTCGCCTGGTAAGCTTCATCTCTGGGCGCCCCTTTGCTTTTTAATTAATATAATTAGTTAAGAAAAGGCAGAAAGCAGAAAATTATATCATAGCATTAAAAAAAAGAAAAAATAGAGAGACTGCTGCATGGTAGGATTACCATACAGCAGTTCTCTGGCTACTTCAACGAACAGTTAACCAATTGGATCAGTGCAGTTACCGCCGCAAAAGACCCCGGCACCATCGCCCAGTTCCGTAGCAAGCTGTTCATCGGTCATGGTAAAATCCACTTCCATTTCGGTCAGCTCACTGTTCAGCAGATCTTTCATCATAGGTTTTTCTCCTTTCTCCGCCAAATAGCGGTAAATATATATCGGTAACAGACATTATGTCTGTATACCTCCCCTCTTTGTAGCCTCTTCTTTTGCTGTTTTTAGTAAAATCTGAATTTTCAATTGTTTTTCCCTTTCGCAATAAATCTCGCTAATATTTCCTTGTCTTCTACGAATATGAAGAAGGACCGTGGCTGGACAGATATTGCAGAGATCTTTGGCCCAGCAATCTTCACACTGTATACTTTGACACTTATGTACCATGGAAATCCGCTTTAACAACATAGAATAGTTTTCAAAGTCAAACTCGCCATCTACAAAACGGGCAATACAAAATTCATTCATCCCGGTAAATTGGTGGCAAGGATACAGTTCCCCGTTGGGATTCAATGCAAAGGAGGAGGTTCCCGCACTACAAGCCAAATCGCCAAAATGGGAATTAGACAATTTTTGCCGTAGCTTCAAAACCGCCAGCTTATTGTTTTTTTCATCTGCTTCTCCACTGATGTCTTTAGTATGACAAGTCAATGAATCATCGTATCCATTTAGCTCACAATTCTCAATCAAAACATTATCCACCTGAAAATGCTCTTGCAAATATCGGCGAATATCTGTCTTGCTGTAACCCAGCTCATGGTGAAGGGTAGTATACGTAACCTCTAACATCTGAGGCGGATTCCCGACCTCCTGAAGAAGCCGGATCCCCCGCTCAATTTTGGCAAAGGTGCCGTTCCCAACCTTATCCACCCGGAGCTTATCATTGATCTCGGGAGGACCATCTACGCTGACAGTGACACGAATATGATATTTTTTGATGATTTCAGCCAGCGCCTCATCAATAAGAGTACCGTTAGTTACCATAGTGAAATAGGGCATTTTATCTATAAGTCCCAGTGAACTGTATTGCTCAAAAAACTCACAGATAGTTCGAATGGTATCTGGTGATATGGTAGGCTCGCCCCCAAAAAACATGACACCGTTTACCCCCGTATATCTGTCAGTAAACAAAGCCCGGAGATACTTCTTTGCCAGTTCAGGCGTGAGCACTTGAGATTCACGGGCATAATCCCCACCATGGGCATAACAGTATCGGCAGTTGAGATTACACTTATTGGCCACTAAAATTTCCAGCCGCCCCAAAGTACGGGTTTCCAGTAAGTTGGTGTATTTCATCATCGGCAGATCCGGCTTATTGGCAAAGGAACGCTCCACATACCCCTCAAAGGCCGTCCGGTCCTCCAGGGAAAGCTTATCCTCCAGATAGTCCTGCCATACCTGCTCCATCACCTGGGCATGGCGGGGTGTGGTGGTGGAAACGGCCCCCTTGGCCGGATAGTAGACCACCCCAATCTCCTCGTCATGAGTGATCATCAGGGAATCTTTTTTCAGTTCAGGCATAGTCTTTATTTCTCCTCCCTGGCATATTGTTGGGTCCTATCGCTTACAGCACAAAGTAAAATACTTTGTCCATCCGTCACCAAGAACAGACATGGATCTTGCATTCCCATTTCTATAGCTACCGCAGAAAATTTCTCAATAAAAATACGGTCCTTATCTGAAAAAGTAACCGGCTCCCCTAAATAAGCACCAGAGGGATGGGTATGAAGGATCACTGGAACAGCCCTCTGTTTGACGCACAGACTGATTAGGGCCAAGCTGACTTTTTGAGGAATGTTGGAAATGTTCCGCCCGGTGCTTCCCCCTATTTCCTCCACGATGCAAGAATCAAAGAGCTCATAAACGGCCTCCCCCGTTCGCTTGGCCAGTGCCAGCACACAGTGCTCCCACTCCCGCTCCCTTTCCGCTTGGTCACAAAGAGCAGCAATTACACCGATCTTATCCAGAAGGACTGTCCGGTTTTCTTTTTGCCAGAAAACATATTGTTTCATCTTAGATTTCCTCTCGGGCTTTCTTTTGACAAATACTGAACTTTTTGATATAATTACGGTACAATTTGATGGATGGAAAAGGAGCGGCATTATGAAAGAGCTGCGTATCGGCGAGGTCATCCAAAAACGGCGGAAGGAGCTGGGACTGACCCAGGCAGAGGTATGCGAAGGGATCTGTGAGCCCATGACCCTCTCCCGCATTGAGAACGGGCGGCAGGCCCCGTCCTACAATCGGGTGAAAGCCATCCTTCACCGGCTGGACCTCCCTGACGACCGTTATACCGCCCTGTTGGATGAGGATGAGATTACGCTGGAGGACCTGAAGCGGGAGGCCAGTGCCCGGGTCAATCTTGTTGCAAATGCTTCCGCCCAAGACAAGCCCAGACTGCGGGAGGAGGCCCTGGCGGCCATCCAGACGTTGGAGGAGTTCGCCGGAGAGGACCAGCTGACCCAGCAAGCCGCTATGGGCCTGCGGGCATCGCTGGGAAGGCCGGAAGGTCCCTACTCTCTGGAAGAAAAGCTGGAACTTCTCATGGGCGCCATCCGCATGACCCGGCCCAAATTTGACCTGGAGGAAATCAATGACTTCCGCTACAGCGGAGGGGAAATCGCCCTTATTATTCGCATTGCCAATGCATATTCTCTGGCCGGTGAAAAGCGAAAGGTCCTGGATATATACAGCCAACTGGTCAAGTACGCCCGAAAGCACGGCTGGGACCAGCCCCGCTACGCCGGAAATCTGGTGGTGATCCTCAGCAACTACGCCCGGGAACTGAATATTGACAAGCAGTACGAGGAGGCCCTGGAGATCGCACAAATGGGTTGGAATATTACAATCAAATATAGCAATTATCGGTGCTTGGGTGGCCTTTTGTTCATTCAGGCCAACGCCTACGCTCATTTAGGTGAATCCGAAAAAAGCAAAGATCTCTATTATCAGGCACTCTACCTATACAAAGCACTTGGAGATCCAGATGGGATCACCCATCTTAAAAACGATGCCAGAGATACCCTTGGAATCGAGTTGGATTAATCCACATCGATCGGGTCAAAGGGCTTACCTGGATCATCCTGAGGCTCCAGGGGCGGCTCAGGGTCCTTGGGGCCATCAGGGTCAATGGGCTCCAGTGTGACCACAGGTGTGGGATCGGGCACAGGCTCTTTGGCCTGGCAAGTCGCCTTGGGGCCGGCCGTCAGCAGGGAAAGGCAAAGAACCAGGGACAGGAACATAGCAGCAAACCTTTTCATGGGTGGGACCTCCTTGGTGTTAACTATGGCAATATCATAGAGCCAAAGAGGGAAAAAGAAAATATCGCAGCAGGATAATTGAAAATAACATAATACGACTATTTTTATCGGATCCTTTATAATTCCCACACCGTTGTAAAGTTTGAAACTATAAGACCACTGTTTGCAGTCCCTACATGAAGCACTTAAAAATTTGGTCCGCAGTAAACAAGAGTGGCCGGAGAGGTTGTCTTCCTCTCCGGCCATTCTTTTGCACACCTCAATTCTCGTCTAAACACCGTCTGTCTCTTCTTCAAATTTTCTTTTCTAAAGATACCATCGGATGATATCTTTAGGTGCTATACTCTCAAGCACAGCCGTCAGATTTTGAGAGACTTTATTTTGCTTTCAAAAAAGTGGTACAACCGCCCTCTGAATTCGGACTAAAAAGTGGAGGACCTTCTTGGTTCCGCTCAAGAAGCTGCGCGAACAGCAAAATCTTAAAATGAGACCTAAGAGGACGCAAAGTGAGTCTTAAAAGGATGCAAATGAGTCCTCTCAGGCCCATGTAAAACACAAAAATTTTTGATAATATTTCATTGTAGACAGATCTCCCCCAATTGCGTTTGAAAGGAAGGAAAATTTTGAGTGAAGAAGTCTGAATTCAAAAGCTATGATGATCTGCCCCTGTTCCTCAATGCGGAACTGGTGGCCCAGGTGCTGGGCATCGCCCCGTCCAGCAGTTACGAGCTGATGCACGGAGATGGGTTCCCGGTTCTGAAAATCGGAAACCGGATGGTGGTGCCCAAGGAGAAGTTCATCCGGTGGGTAGAAGAACACACGAAAGCGGGTGGTGATGCGTGAGCAAAGCCCACGGCAACTTCTTCTCTCTGCCCAATGATATTTTTGAACTGAGTCTGTCTCCCGGTGCCTTCAAGGTGTACTGCTACCTCCGATGTTGTGCTAACCGAAAAACCAATCAGTGCTATCCCAGCTACTCAACCATCGGTGAGGTGTTGGACATGAGCGTGAACACGGTCCGCAAACATGTCTGTGAGTTAGGGAACAAAGGGCTCATCCGAACGGAGAACACCTCAGTCATTACCAGAAACGGGCTGAAGCATAACGGCAGTCTGCTCTATACGATCCTGGATGTGCGTCCGGTATTGGAGAAAGCTCATCAGCGCAAGATCCAAAAATTGAAACTGGAAACAACACGGCGGAACCGCTCAAAAAATGCTATGCAGTAAACAAAGAAAAGGGTGCCGGGACAAATGATAACAAATTGATAACTCCGCTCTCAAAGGGTAGCTATTTCCTGAGCTATGTGATATGGTGTGTGGCTACAAGGCTACCGATTGAGGTAGGCAAGCATAGCCTCCGGCTATACGCCGGACGCATTCGGGGCGGTGCCCCGCCCGATCCCCCGGAAGGTCAACACAGAGAAAAAATTGCCCCAAATTTGGGATTCCACAAAGGAGAGAGCAATGGGCAACGGTAGGTTCAGCCGCCGTTGCCCGTTGTTCGCCCCTGTGTGCGATTTTATGGGGCGAGGTAGGGAAAGTACCCGCCAAAAGGAATAGAACGCTGTGTACAGGCCAAGAAACACCATTTCCACAAATGGTCATTTTAGCGGGCCGGTATGCTCTCCACACCTGACTCTTAGAGCAAAACCCTCCTCATAAGTTTTGCCCTCGGAAGGGCGGTTTTGGATCGGTCGAAAATGAAGCAGGTAGAAAGGACCGGGGTCGCAAGCGCCCCGGTCCGCTCACTTCTGCCCACAGTGTGGGCAGTTGAAGGGGTTCCAAAAGGGCGTTCCTGCGGAGCACTTTTACCCCCACAGGGAGTCGTAAAACGCTAAAAAGCCGTGTAATGCCCGCCGTTGTGGGAAAATCTGCGGCGCTCTTTCTCAAAACAACCGTTTCCCCCCTCAAAATTTGATACGCCTAAACAAAGAAAAGGGCTCTCTGTCCCAAATGTGTCTGGACTGATAACTCTGGTCAAAACCCCTGGCTATTGCTATCAATCTGTGCTATGCTGTGTCGCTGCGAAAGGAGTGACACGAATGCAAAAGAAACTGCTGACCAACGGCAACATCTTCAAGCGAACAGATGCCCGCTGGAACGGCGTGGTCTGGTACATGGATGAGCAAGGGCAGAGAAAGAGAAAATCTTTCTGCGGGAACTCTAAGCAAGAGGTCAAGGAAAAGATTACAGAGTACATTGCCGCCTTTAACGAGCAGCTCACGGCCTCGGACGAGTCAAAAGCGAAGCTGGAGGACAGCATGGCCAACTGGCTCCGGGTGTTCAAGTTCCCCTCTGTGGAGCGAGGGACATACGACCGGCTGGAGTGTACCGCCAAGCACCAGATCTACCCGCTCATCGGTAGTAAGGTGGTCGGGGATGTAACCTCGGCAGACATCAAGGTCATTCTCAACCACTGGATGAATGAGGGCTACGCCTACACTACCGTTAAAAAAGTCTATAATATCCTGACTGATTATTTCAGATACCTAACCCAACAAGAGCTTATTCCCAAGAACCCCATGCTGGCGGCACCTATGATCAAAAAAGCTAACTTCATGGCCACCCAGGGCAAAGAAATCAGACCCACCTTTGAAACCGTTACCACCTTTTCTCCCTCTGAAATTGAACGTTTCAAAACCGAAGCCTTGAGGACATGGGGTAACGGAGAACGGATCTATCAGCAGGCAGCGGTCTATACCCTCATGCTCAACACTGGCCTCCGCACCGGCGAGGTGCTGGGACTTCTCAATTCTGACATTGACCTCACCAACAGGGTGATCCACCTCCAGCGTGGCATAAAGGAGATCAGCCGCAGAGATGGAACCGAGGCCACCAGCGGCAGAGAGGTGAAGGTGGGCAAACTGAAAACCGCCTCCAGCAAACGGGATGTACCTCTCAATCAAGCCGCTGTGAACGCCATAGAAGATTTGAGAGCAGAGCGGTACTTTGGAGAAAACACTCCCCTGATTCCAGACGAAAACGGAGATTACACCCGCCCAGTAAACTTCCGAAAGCGATATTACCGCATTCTGGAAGCCGCAGGGATCGAGCGAAAAGGCCTCCACAGTCTGAGACACACCTTCGCCACCACGTTGGTCAACGGCGTGAAGCAGCCAGACGGAACGATAAAATCCCTCTCCCCTCGTCAGGTGGCCGATCTACTGGGCCACTCCACCTCGGAGATCACTGAGCTGTACTATGTAAAGAAAGACACCTCCCGGCTGGCCGGGATCACCACTGGATTTGAGCTCTGAGCCAGGGCAGCAGTTGCGCCGCTATAAACAATGAAAGAGGGGCCCCTCTGATCGGCGGATACCGATTAGAGGGGCCAAAACTTTGATTCTTTTTTGATGCTGTAGCGGACGGAATGGGGCAGGATCGTTGGCAGCGGATAGGACGATTTGAGCATCATTTGGGCATCACCCGCGGTCCGCTCAAAATCGACCCGCCCGAAAAGTGCAGAAAACCCGCCGTTTTCAAAGAAAACAGCGGGTTTTTTGGCAGGGGCAGAAGGACTCGAACCCTCGGCACGCGGTTTTGGAGTGGATGTGAGGCAACCGCTGGCGTGCAGCGCTTCCCGCTCGTTCCAGCCGCTTGCGAGCTTTGGGGCTTTTCTTTGTACTGGTTTTGATGCTT
>JAGBDQ010000281.1 GCA_017937415.1 Oscillospiraceae bacterium | reverse complement strand
GTGGGGCGGCAGAGCGGGGGAGGCGCGCAGGAGATGGACCGACCGCTCCACACTGCGGGCCACGGCGGCCGGGGAGAGCTTTTCCTCGGCGGAAATTTGGAGGTAGGCCTGCTTCAGAAGAAGGCGGGGATCCCCCGAGAGGATCTGGGCGCAGCGGGCGGTGAGGAAAAAGCCGGTCTTACCGGGGGAGAGGCCCAGCTTTTCCAGCAGGGCGCAAAGGGGTGCGGGCGGCGGCTCCCGAAGGGGACAGGACAGACGGCAGAGCAGCTCGGACCAGTCCACCGGCTTGAGAAAGACAAAATTTGCCCCGGCGGTAAGGGCGGACTGGACCGCGGAGCGCCGGTCGGCCAGCGTCACCGCCCAGATGGGAAGGTCCCCCAGCCGGAGGCGGCAGCGGCGGATGAGCTCCAGACCGCTGAAGCCGGACAGGATCAGCTCGGTGAGGATCATGTCCGGATGCCGGGACAGGGCCAGGGAGAGACCCTCGGGGCCGTCGGCGGCGGTGATGACCTCCAGGCCGGCGCCCTCCAAAAGGGCAGAAGAGAGCATACGCTGCTGGGCGGAGGGCTCCACCAGAAGGATCCGGCGGGGCAGGCGGGGGCTCATGACTCGGGGGAGAGGGTATCCAGAAGCTCCCGCAGGCTGACGACGGTACGGGAGAGGATGTCCCGCTCGATGGGGTTCATGGTGGCCAGGTAATCAGCCGCCAGAGCGGCCAGGCCCTGGGCGGGCTCATGGCCCTTGAGCAGGTAGTCGGCAGACACCCCCAGGGCGGTGGACAGGTGGGCCAGAGGGAGCATGGTGGCGCTCTGCTCGCCCCGCTCCAACTGGGAGAGGAATTGGGTGGAGATGTCGGCCTTCTCGGCTACCTGCTCCAGAGTCATGTGCTTGGCGGTCCGGGCCAGGCGGATGCGCTGGGCGATCTTCCGCTGTTCCTCCAGATCCCGGGTCCGGTCTTCCTTGTGTCTTGGCATATGCAATAGCCTCCTTTAAGGCCCGCGAAAGAGGACGGGCCCAAAATGATAACTATAGCTTGCCACAATTATGATGGAATGGAATCGATTAAAGTTGATAATATATACAACGATAATGGAAAACTGACCAAAAAAACGAGGAAAAAAGACGAAAGAAAAAGAAAAAGGGAGGGCTTTTGGGGGAGTGGAAGAAAAAAATATACAAAAATCCGGAATCCCTTTGCATTTCATAGCCTCTTTTGCTATAATGATACTATCTGAAAATCCGGCCTGCGGGCCGATGGGAGTGATGACCGTGGACGCCCTTGGCGCGATCGTGTTTTTGTCCCGGGATGAGCAGGGCTCTTCCCCCTTTCTCAGCGATATCTTATATGACCCGGCAGCTCTGTGGCTGTCGGAGACCTTGCGTTCCGCCGGTGTGGAGCGCTTTTTTGTGGTCTGTGAGGGCACCGACCTGGAAAAGACCCGGGACTGTTTTCCCGAAAACAGCGTGATCCTCTCGGACGGGGACACCGACGCCACCGCCCGGCTCCACGCCTTTTTGGAGGAGAATCCCGGGGGGATCGTGGTGGTCACCCGGCCGGTACTGATCGCCCCGGAGGGCACCAACTTCTCCCTTCCGGGCAAGGAG
>JAGBDQ010000280.1 GCA_017937415.1 Oscillospiraceae bacterium | reverse complement strand
GTTTTGCCCGCCTTTTGAGGGCGGCAGCGCCCAAAGGAGATTCAGAGGACCGGAATAAAGCGTTAGGACAGATCCTTTACCATGTGGGGCGTTGGATCTACCTGATCGATGGGGTTGACGATTTGGCTCAGGATCGAAAAACGGGAAACTACAACCCTGTTTTGGCGCGTTTTCCCCAATGGACCGGGGAGGACCAGGATTACCTGAAGGTCAATTTGGAGCACTCTTTGGGCTTGGCGGCCTCAGCTTTCCGGAAATTGAAGCCCAATGCATGGTCGGGCGTAGTAGAAAACATCCTGCAAAGTGGTTTGCCCAGCGTGACCGAACTTGTTTTTGCGGGAAAATGGGGAGAGTACAAGAATAGAAGGGGGGGTTGACCCATGAATGATCCATATAAGATCCTGGGAGTTGACCCCAGTGCCAGTGATGAGGAGGTCAAAAGGGCTTATCGGGACCTTGCCAGAAAGTATCACCCGGATAATTACCAGAACAATCCTTTGGCTGATCTGGCTGAAGAGAAGATGAAAGAGATCAATGAGGCTTATGACACCATTACCAAGTCCCGTGCCGGCGGATCTCAGGGTAGTTTCAGCGGCAGCTATGGCTATCAAGCCCAAAATCAGCAGTATGCCTATCGGCAGCAGGACACGAGCGGTGCCGCAGTTTTCGCTCGGATCCGGGACTGTCTTAATCGGGGAGACTTGACCAGCGCGGAGCAGCTGCTGCGTGCCGCTCCCCAGCAATCCGCCGAGTGGCATTTCCTGTACGGGTATCTGGCCTATCAGAAGGGCTGGCTGGACGAGGCGACGCAGCATTTTCGCATCGCCTATAATATGGAGCCCGGCAATATGGAGTACCGGCAGGCCATCGCAATGATGCAGCGGGGAGGGACAAGCTATCAGCCGGCCGGCTTTGGAAGCGGATGCGGTAACCCCCTGACCACCTGCCTGTGTCTGAGTATGATGGCGGCGCCGGGGTCCTGGTTTTGTATTCCCTGTTGCTGACGGGGGTTTTCAAACGGAAGAGATTGTGGTATGATTTTAGGATAGGAAAGGGTGTTGAAGATGGTCAGAAGTATGACCGGATATGGCAGGGGTGAGGCGTCAGATCAGGGGGTAGCCGTGACCGTGGAGCTTCGCGCCGTCAACAACCGCTATTTGGATGTCAATGTGAAAATGCCGCGTGCCTATCTGTTCGCGGAAGACGCACTGAAGGAACGAATGCAAAAGCAGGTGGGCCGCGGTAAGGTGGATCTGTTTGTCAATGTGGCTCACACAGGTGGGGACGATACCGAGGTGACGGTCAACGAGGCCCTGGCGAAAAGCTACCAGGGTGCTGTGGAGAAAATGGCCTACCAGCTTGGCTTGGGGAATGCTGTGGGCTTGGGAAAGTCAGAAAATATGATGACCGAGCTTTATATGATCGCCCGGTTCCCTGATGTGCTCACCGTGGAGAAGAAGGAGGAGGACCAGGAGAAGGTCCTGGCGCTGCTGACAGAAGCCCTGGATGCCGCGCTTACCGACTTTAACACCATGCGGGAGAGGGAGGGTGAAAAGCTGACGGCCGACATTCTTGGCCGGGCGGACACCATTGAGGCTCTGACCGGAAAGGTGGAGGAGCGTTCTCCCGGTATTGTGGCCGACTACCGTGCCCGTTTGGCGGCCAAGATGTCCGAAGTTCTCCAGAATACCCAGATCGACGAAAGCCGTATTTTGACCGAGGCTGCCATCTATGCGGACAAGGTTGCAGTTGATGAGGAGACTGTCCGCCTGCGCAGTCATCTCTCCCAGCTTCGGGAGATGCTCTCTACCGGCGGCGGTGTGGGCCGTAAGCTGGACTTCCTGATCCAGGAGTTCAACCGGGAGGCCAATACCATTGGCTCCAAATGCAACGATATTGAGACCTCTCGCCTGGTGGTGGATATAAAGGCGGAGATCGAGAAGATTCGGGAGCAGATCCAGAATCTGGAGTGATACGGAGGGGAGAGCCATGAAGCTGGTCAATGTAGGGTTTGGCAGCTTGGTGTCGGCAGAGCGGCTGGTGGCAGTGGTGGGTTCGGATTCCGCTCCGGTAAAGCGAATGATCCAGGAGGCCAGGGAGAGCGGAAATCTGATCGATGCCACCTATGGTCGCCGGACACGTGCCGTTTTGATCATGGACAGTGCCCACATTATCCTTTCAGCCTTACAGCCGGAGACTTTGGCTGCCCGTATAGAAGAAAGAGATGAGGAGAATGACGGGGAGGAAGGAATGGAATGATACAGAAGAAGAGACGGGGCCAACTGATCGTTTTCTCTGGCCCTTCAGGAGTGGGAAAGAGCACGGTGATCGCCGAACTGCTGCACGAGCGGCCGAATACCTATTTTTCTGTTTCCTATACCACAAGGCAGCCACGGGTGGGAGAAGCCGATGGCGTCAACTACAATTTTGTGACCAACGAGACCTTTGAGGCTATGATCGCCCGTGGAGAGTTTTTGGAGTATGCTCAGTATGTGGACCATTACTATGGCACCTCACTCCGCCTGATCAATGAGAAATTGGACCAGGGGGTGGATGTTTTCCTGGATATTGAAGTTCAGGGAGCCGCTAAGGTACGGGAAAAGTGTCCGGACGCGGTTTTAATCTTCATTATGCCTCCCTCCTTTGAGGAGCTTTCCCGCCGTTTGCATGGCAGACAGACCGATTCAGAAAGCGTGATCGAAGGGCGGCTTCAAAAGGCCCGGGAGGAGATCCAGGAAGTAGGCAACTATGACTACCTGGTGGTCAATGACAAAGTGTTCGACGCGGCAGCTCAGATCTCAGCCATCCTGACGGCCGAAAGCTGCCGTACGAAATACAATTTGGATATTATGGAAGGAGTTTGATGACTTATGATGCTTGAACCCGCAATGAACACTCTGCTGAAGCAGGTACCCAGCCGGTATATGCTGGTGAATGTGGTGGCCCACCGTGCCCGACAGATTGCAAGCCAGGCGGAGGATGAAGGGTATCCTCTCACCGAGAAGCCGGTCACTCTGGCCTTGAAGGAAGTCTCCTCCGGGGCCGTGACTTTGTCGTAGGACACATAAAAAGAAAAGCGCCGGGCTGCGGCTCAGGCGCTTGCTTTTTCCAGAGAAAGGAGGCCCGGCAGTGACTGTCAGATTAGCGAAAATAGCCCTGTCGGCAGCCACCTTTGCTATTGACCGGCCATATACCTATCTGGTCCCTGCCGAACTGGAAGACCTGTGCGCTGGCGTTCGGGTCATTATCCCTTTTGGCCCGGGGAACAAGAGGACGGAGGGCTTGGTTTTGGCGGTGGAGGAACAGGAGCAGATGCCTGCGATGCATCTGAAGTCTGTCCTCGCGCGTTTGGACGAGACGCCTGTGCTGGATGAGGAGGGGATCAGGCTTGCCCTCTGGATGCGGGAGCGCTGGTTCTGCACAGTGTATGAGGCTGCCCGGGCTATGCTTCCAGCCGGACTTTACTACGCCTTGCAGGATTGCTATCAGTTGGCCGAAGGAGTGGATCTGGAGATGGCCCTCTCGGCTGCCGGACGCTCCAAGATGGAGCGGAAGGTAGTGGAGCTGGTGGCCCAGAGCCATCAGGGGTTGGAGGTTGGGACCATCCGGGAGGCCTTTGGAACCAAGGATCCGGGCCCAGCACTTCGCTCTTTGACAGCGAAGGGAATCCTAACTTTGACCACCAGTGCTGAACGCGGCGTAGGTGATAAGCGGGAAAAATGGGTCTCACTGGCGGTTCCGCCTGAGGAGGCCATGGCTGTGGTAGGCCCCAAACGGAAAACCGCTCCACTGCGGTATGCGGTGGTGGAGCTTCTTTCCGGGATTGGGGAGGCCTCGGTCAAAGAAATCTGCTATTTTACAGGCGCCGCAAACGCCACCATTCGTTCGCTGGAAAAGAGCGGCCTGATCATGCTGGAGGAGCGGGAGGTTTACCGCCATACGGTGAATAAGGATATTCCTCCTGCGGGTCCCGTGGAGCTCAACCACGAGCAGCAGGAGGCCTTTCTTGGCCTGAATGCGCTGTCTGGGAAGGGAGAGCCTGCAGCCGCACTTCTCTATGGCGTGACAGGAAGCGGAAAGACCCAGGTTTATATTCGCCTGATCCAGGAAAACCTGAAACGGGGAAAGAGTGCATTGGTCCTGGTGCCGGAGATTGCCCTAACGCCTCAGCTGATGGCTATTTTTACCTCCCATTTCCGGGATGAGGTGGCGGTACTTCACAGTTCCCTTCCTGCTGGGGAACGTTATGATGAGTGGAAGCGGGCCAGGGAGGGAAAGGCCCGGGTGGTCATCGGCACCCGTTCGGCAATCTTTGCCCCACTGAAGGACTTGGGGCTGATCGTCCTGGACGAGGAGCAGGAGGGAAGCTACAAGTCGGAAAATGTTCCGCGGTATCACGCCAGAGACGTGGCCAAATACCGGGCAAGTGTCAATAAAGCCTTGCTGGTGCTGGGATCGGCCACTCCTTCTGTGGAGACCATGTACCATGCCAAACAGGGAGACTATGCTTTCTTCGTCCTGTCCCACCGGTATAACGAACGGGTCCTGCCCGGAGTTTATATTGCTGATCTGAAGGAGGAGTTGAAAGCCGGGAATGCTACCCCCCTTAGCGAAGCCCTTCAATTTGCCATTGAGGAGAATTTGGAGCGGGGAGAGCAGACTATCCTGTTTCTGAACCGTCGGGGGGCAAGCCCGATGGTGACCTGCCTTTCCTGCGGTCAGGTGCCTACCTGTCCCCGGTGTTCTGCTTATCTCACCTACCACTCCGCCAACCGGCGGCTGATGTGTCATTACTGCGGCCATTCCGAGCCTTTGCCTGATCGATGCCCTGTATGCGGTGGACATTTGGAGCCAATGGGGGTTGGAACTCAGCGGGTGGAGGATGCATTGAGAGCGCGTTTCCCACAGGCTGAGGTCATGCGCATGGATGCGGATACCACAACTGCAAGCAGATCCCACGAAAAGCTGCTGAAACGCTTCCGGGAGGAAAAGATCCCCATTCTTGTGGGGACCCAGATGGTGGCAAAGGGTCTGGATATTGAGAACGTGACCTTGGTGGGGGTTATTTCAGCGGATCAGGGGCTCTACCTGGATGATTACAGAGCGGGAGAGCGAACCTTTTCGCTGATCACCCAAGTGATTGGCCGGGCCGGACGGGGAAGCAAAGTGGGCCGGGCCATCATACAGACCTACACCCCGGAAAATGATGTGATCTTGGCTGCAGCCAGGCAGGACTACGATCATTTCTACGACGAGGAGATTGCCCTGCGCAAGGTGCGCGAGTGTCCTCCATATGCATCCTTTTTTGTGCTCCATGTATCTGGCCCCGAAGAAGGGGAGGCCCTTCGGGTGTGCGCCTTTTTGCGGGACACTATGAGGCAGTGGCTAAGTTCACCTGCCTATCAGGGACAAGCCTGCCGGCTTTTGGGGCCGGTTCCCGCCGCAATTGCCAAGGTCAACAACCGGTATCGGTATCGTTTGACCTTAGTGACCGAAAATACCCGTTCCATGCGGGAGCTGGTGGCCCACCTTCTTCGTTGTGCCCAGTCGGACAAGCGTCACAGAGGGGTATCCATCACCGCTGATGTTGATCCTATGAACTGACTTCAGGAGGAAATAATTATGGCCATTCGTGAGATATTGACCGACCGGGACCCGGCGCTCCATAAGAAGTGCCATGTCGTTACCCAGTTTGACGAGAAGCTTGCAGCTTTGCTGGATGACTTGAAGGAGACCCTTGCGGCGGCCAATGGCGCCGGTCTTGCCGCTCCCCAGGTGGGGATTCTGCGCCGTGCGGTCATTGTGGTGGACGAGGAGGATGAGATGTTGGAACTGGTGAACCCGGAGATCCTATCTCAATCCGGTGAACAGGATGGGCTGGAAGGGTGCCTTTCGGTGCCTGGTATGTGGGGATATGTGAAGCGCCCTATGTACGTGAAGGTCCGCGCCCAGGACAGAAACGGCAACTGGTTTGAGGTGGCTGGAGACGAGATGGTGGCCCGCTGTTTTTGCCATGAGATCGAACATCTGGACGGCCATGTTTTTTCTGAGCATGTGGACAGGCTCTATGACAACGACGAGATTGAACAGATCATGGCGGAAGAGGAGAAAAAGGGAAAGAGGCGGTAAGTATGAGGATCCTTTTTATGGGGACGCCGGAATTTGCGGTGCCATCGCTGGAAGCGTTGATCCAGGCCGGACACCAGATCTGCGGCGTATTCTGTCAGCCCGATAAGCCGGTGGGACGGCACCAAAACCAGCTTCAGGCACCGCCCGTAAAGGAATGTGCCTTGTCACATAATATCCCGGTTTTTCAGCCCACTAAGCTGAGGGATGGGACGGCACTGGCACAGATCCAGGCTTTAGAGCCTGAGTTGATCGTGGTGGCTGCCTACGGCCGTCTCCTGCCAAAGGAGATCCTGGACTGCCCCCCTAAGGGCTGTATCAATGTTCATTCTTCACTTCTGCCAAAATACCGGGGAGCAGCACCAATCAACTGGGCGATCCTGAATGGAGAAAGAGAGACTGGCGTGACCATTATGTATATGGCGGAAGCGCTGGACGCGGGGGATATTATTGCCCAAGCTGCCACCCCCATTGAACCGAATGAGACGGCAGGTGAGCTGACAGCTCGCCTTGCACAAATAGGGGGAGAACTTCTTGCCCAGACCGTCGAGACTATCCGCAAAGGAACAGTTCAAAGGAAGACACAGGACGAGGCCCTTGTTTCCCTTGCCCCCATGCTGAGCAAAGAGCTGTCTCCCTTGAATTTCGAAGATCCGGCGCAGACACTGCACGACCAGGTGCGGGGACTTTTGCCTTGGCCGACTGCCACGGCAATGATAAAGGGGACCCGGTGCAAGATCTATGCCACCCGCGCTGAGGAGGGCGCAGGGCTTCCCGGAACGGTATTAGCGGCAGGGAATGACGGTATTTTAGTGGCCTGCGGACAGGGAGCGCTTCGCATTATGGAGCTTCAGCCAGATGGCGGGAAGCGTATGATGGCGGGGGCATATTTGCAGGGACACCCCATTCGGGTGGGGGAGATGCTCTGATGGCAGAAAGCGCAAGAAAAGTGGCCTTGGATTGTCTGCTGGCAGGAGAGCGGCAGGGAGCGTGGTCGGACGGCTATCTCCGCAATTCGGTTCGCAGGGCGGGGCTGGACAGCCGGGACGCCGCCCTTGCGGCCCAGTTGACTTATGGCGTCTTACAGAACCGGATCTTGCTGGATTGGCATCTGGCCCGTCTATCGTCCGTTCCGGTGGATAAGATGGAACCCGCTGTTCGCGTCTCACTTCAAATGGGGATCTATCAGCTTGGCTTTTTGGACAAGATCCCGCCTCATGCCGCGGTCAATGAATCGGTTGAAATGGTAAAGGCCAGTTCCCACAATCCAAAGGCGGCTGCCTTAGTCAACGCGATCCTTCGTGCCTTTGAAAGAGAGGGGCAGGAGGAACGGCCTCAGCCGGAGGAATTGTGGATCCGATACAGCCACCCGGAATGGTTGGTGAGAGAGCTGGCACAGACGGTACCGGCAGAAGAACTGGAGCCTCTTCTGGCGGCTGACAATACACAGCCGCCTTTGCAGGCTCAGGTCAATTTGATCCGTACTACGCCAGAGGACTTAACGAGGGAATTGGAGGCGGAAGGGGTCAGGGCGGCACGCCATGCCTGGCTTCCAAATTGCCTGGAGTTGGAAGGCGCAGGGAACCTGGAGAACCTTGACGCTTTTCGGGAGGGCCGTTTCTACATTCAGGATGGGGCGGCAAAGCTGTCGGTCACGGCGGCGTCTCCCGCACCGGGAATGAGGGTTTTGGATGTCTGCGGCGCTCCGGGGGGAAAATCCTTTGCCGCTGCCGTGGCCATGGGGAATCAGGGGGAAATCATCTCTTGCGACCTTCATCCCCACAAAATCAAATTGATTTCCACCGGCGCCGCACGTTTGGGGCTCAACTCGATTGTGGCTATGGAGAAAGACGGCAGGAAGTTTGACTGCGCCTGGGAGAATTTCTTTGATCTGGTGATCGTGGACGCGCCCTGTTCGGGACTGGGTGTCATTCGGAAGAAGCCGGACATCCGCTATAAGGATCCGGCACCGTTGAAGGGGCTGCCCAAAGTGCAGAAAGAGATCCTTGCCAACGCTTCCCGGTATGTTCGTCCCGGTGGAGTGCTGCTTTACTCTACTTGTACGGTGTTGACCCGGGAGAACGAGGCTGTTGTGAGAGCTTTCCTTGATCAGGGCACAGAGTTCAAACTTGAGACGTTTGACCTGCCGGGGCCTGTTGGAGCGGTCAAGACCGGCATGGTGACTCTCTGGCCCCACCGGCACAATACGGATGGCTTTTTTATCGCCAAATTGCGGAAGAATTCTTGATAGAAGGAAGGTGCTGCCCATGCAAACAGATTTGAAATCTATGAATATAGAGGAAATGACCGCTTTCCTCGGGGAATTGGGTGAGCCTTCTTTTCGGGGAAAGCAGATCTTCCGATGGCTGCATCGTGGGGTGACCTCATTTGAGGAGATGTCCGACCTGTCCAAAGGATTGCGGGAGAGGCTGAGTCAGAGCTGTTTCATCACGGCCCCCACAGTGGAGCGGAAGCAGGTCTCAAAGCTGGATGGGACAATCAAGTATCTTTGGCATCTCCGGGACGGGAATTGTGTGGAGACAGTTTTGATGCGCTACCACCATGGGAATACTGTCTGTATCTCCTCTCAGGTGGGGTGCCGTATGGGGTGCGCTTTCTGTGCCTCCACCATTGGGGGGAAGGTACGGGATCTAACACCTGCTGAAATGCTGGACCAGGTCCTTTTCACCCAGATAGATTCCGGGTTCCCAATTTCTAACATTGTACTTATGGGAATCGGTGAACCTCTTGATAATATGGACACGGTTTTAAGGTTTTTGGAGTTGGTAAACAGCCCGGAGGGATTAAACATCGGGATGCGGCATATATCTCTCTCTACCTGTGGTTTGGTAGAACAAATTGACAAACTGGCCCAACTTCGGTTACAATTAACGTTGTCGGTCTCTCTTCACGCCCCTGATGACGAGACCCGCTCCAAACTGATGCCCGTGAACCGAAGCGTTGGTGTAGAAAAACTTTTTGCCTGCTGCAAACGGTATTTTGAGACTACGGGCCGGCGGATCTCATATGAGTATTCTATGATCGATGGGGTCAATGACCATGACTGGCAGGCAGACCTGCTTGTCAGGCATCTGAAGGGGACACCGGGGCATGTGAATCTGATCCCTCTTAATGAGGTGGCTGAGAGCCCCTTTAAGCCCAGCCGCCGTATTCGGGAATTTCAGCAGAGACTGGAGGAGCAGGGCATTACGGTGACTGTTCGGCGAAGGCTGGGCGGAGATATTGATGCATCCTGTGGGCAGCTGCGTCGTAAAAGGATGGAGGAAAACAAGAATGATTGAGGCATGGGGTATTACGGATAAGGGCGCTGTCCGCCCGGAAAACCAAGATAGCTACTACCTGAAGCTCCATGGGGAGCGTTTGGCGGCAGCCATGGTCTGTGATGGCATGGGTGGCCATCGGGCGGGCAATGTGGCAAGTGCTCTGGCGGTAGAGGTGGCCTCCGCCTATCTGGAGAGTTTGACTGACGAGGAGCTGGCTCAGGCTCCCAGCGAACACCTGAATAGGGCGCTTAACCTTTCCAATGAGGCCGTTTTTCGGAAGTCAAACCAGGAAATGGACTATGCGGGCATGGGAACTACCATGGTTTCTGCGATTGTGGTGGACACAACTGTTCATATCCTGAACATCGGAGACAGCCGCGCCTATCACATCAGTGCCGGAGGCATTCAAAAAATTACGCGGGATCACTCGGTGGTAGAGGATATGGTTCGCCGCGGGGAGATCACTCCGGACGAAGCCCGGCTCCACCCGCGGAAGAATTTGATCACCCGGGCATTGGGGGGGCAGGCCAAGGCGCTGGCTGATCTGTATGAAGTCCATTGGGCTTCGGGAGATTATATCCTGCTCTGCTCGGACGGCCTTTCCAACTCCCTGACCGATCAGGAAATCCTGTATGAGATCCTCCATGGTGGGGCGAGGGAAACCTGTTGTCAGCGGCTGCTGGACCAGTCTTTGGCAAGAGGTGCCACAGACAATGTGACGGCCGTGCTGATTTACATAGGATAAGGAGGTGAGGAAATGGACCAATACATAGGAAAAGTGCTTGGCAACCGCTATGAGATCCTGGAACGGATCGGATCGGGCGGCATGGCTGTTGTTTATAAGGCGCGTTGCCACTGGCTTAACCGCTTTGTGGCCATCAAAATACTGAAAGAAGATCTGACCCAGGATCAGGAGTTCCGGCGTCGTTTTTATGATGAGGCTAAGGCTGTTGCCATGCTCTCTCACCCCAATATTGTCTCGATTTATGACGTTTCCCGCTCTGAAAATCCCGATGAGCCGGACTATATTGTTATGGAACTGATCGATGGTATTACCCTGAAGCAGTATATTCAAAAGCGGGGGGGAAAGCTGAACTGGAAGGAATCCCTCCATTTCATCACCCAGATCATGAAGGGCCTTTCCCACGCTCACAGCAGAGGGATCATCCACCGGGACATTAAGCCCCACAATATTATGATCCTCCGGGATGGCAGTGTGAAGGTGGCCGATTTCGGCATTGCCCGGCTGGTCTCCTCCGTTCAGAGCACTATGACACAGGAGGCTCTGGGCTCGGTGCATTATATTTCCCCGGAACAGGCAAAAGGAAGCCATATCGATGCCCGCAGTGATATTTATTCGGCCGGTGTAGTGCTTTATGAAATGCTCACCGGGAGGCTTCCCTATGAGGGAGACTCCCCGGTGGCAGTGGCCATTCAGCATATCAATTCCATTCCCCTTTCTCCGCGGGAATTGGATGATTCCATTCCTGAAGCCATGGAAGAGATCACCATGAAGGCCATGGCTCCTGACATGGAGAAGCGGTATTTGTCCGCTGAGGCAATGTTGGCTGATCTGGAGGAGTTCCGCAAGAATCCCAATATCAGCTTTGACTATACGGACAGCGACCTTCTGGTGGGGGGTGAAGATGAGCCAACCCGTCCCATTGGGGCAAATACTCCCCAGGTGGCAGTCCTTGCCGCACAGGGAAAAGGAGAAGAAAAGAAAATGGCAAAGCGTCCGCGGCAGGAAGAACCGGAGGAATATGACGACGAGTATGAAAGCGAGGGCGGCGGTTTTGTCCGTGGTCTGGTCATCATTTCTGCCGTCATTGCCTGCTTGGCCGGCGTTGCATACTTCCTTTGGATCACGGTTTTAAGTCCGATTTTTGCGGAGGGCGAGACATTCGAAGTGCCGCCTGTGGTGGGGTACACCATGGAGGAGGCTGCCCAGCGCTTGTCTGGGACTGGCTTTACGCTGAAGGAAGGAGAGTACGTGTCAGATGAGGAGGCTCCTGCAGGCCAGATCGTCGGACAGGATCCGGTGGCCGGTACCGTTGTCAAATCCGGTGGACAGGAGATCACGGTCAACATCAGCAGAGGTACGGGTCTTGTGGTCCCAGATCTTTATAACAAGGACCGCCGTGTTGCCGTTTCCATGATTGAGGACCTCGGCCTTGAGGTCGAGATCCAAGAGGGGAACTCTGAGGAGATTACCAAGAACAATGTTATGGCCCAAAGTCCGGCGAAGGGTGAACCCATCGAACCGGGCGGAACGGTCATCATTGTTGTCAGCCTTGGCCGCAAGCTGGAGACCCACACTATGATCCCGGTGACCAATATGACGCTGGAAGAGGCCAGCCGGATCATTACGGAAGATCTGAAGTTGACCGTGGGTTGGGTCAGGGAGTCCTACAGTGATGAGGTGGAGGCGGGACTGATCTGTTACCAGAGCATTGAGCCAAATACCGATGTCATTGAGGGGACACCTGTGAATCTGCTGGTCAGTAAGGGGCCTGAGGTGGCTCCCTCTGCATCGCCTGACCCTGCCGTATCCTCCGATCCCGCCGTGACACCCACCCCGGATGAACCTCCCATTACACCCCAGCCGACTCCTACGCCGAGTGCTGCTCCGTCGGCAGAACCAACAGCAGAGCCGCCAAAGGTGACGAGGAAGGAAGGAACCATTGACCTGCCCACTGACCGCGAGGCTGTGACTGTTTCTGTCACGGTGGGCGGTGTAGAGGGGTACCGTCAGGAGGTGCCGACCCGTATGCGTTCGGCCACTTACACGGTGACCGGAAGCGGGGTCCAGGAGATCATTGTCTACATTGATGGGGAAGAGGCTGCACGCTACACTTTTGATTTTGGATGATGACCGGAACGATATTGAAAGCCCTGTCCGGCTTTTATTATGTGGACTGTCAGGGTCAAACAGTGACCTGTCGGGGGCGGGGAAAGCTGCGCCATGAGAAAAACCCGCCCCTTGTAGGAGACCAAGTGGAGGTTACACTTTTGCCTGACGGAACGGGGGCGGTGGACAGGATCCTCCCCAGGAAAAATTCCTTTCAGCGTCCAGCGGTTGCAAACATTGACCTTTTGGTCGTGGTAGCCTCAGGGGCCATTCCGGTGACTGATCCGTTTCTTATCGACCGGGTGGTGGCGATGGCGGAGCATAAAGGCTGCGAAAGTGTGATCTGCTTCAATAAGTGGGACTTAAAGCAGCCTCAAGACCTCTACGACACCTATGTTTCAGCCGGTTTCCCCACTCTGCGTGTCAGTGCGGAAACCGGGGAAGGGGTAGAGGAGCTATCCCGCCTTATAGCTGGTAAGGTATGTGCCTTTACAGGAGATTCGGGAGTTGGAAAATCCAGCCTGCTGAATACGCTGGAGCCAGGGATCACGCTCCCTGTGGGGGAGGTCAGCGAAAAGCTGGGACGGGGACGCCATACTACAAGGCATGTAGAGTTGTTCCGCCTCGGGGACGGGACTTTGATAGCAGATACCCCTGGGTTTGCTTCTTTTGAGGAGACTGAAGCGCTCTCTCCGGATGAACTGCCCCACACTTTTCGGGAATTTGCTCCCTATTTGGATCAGTGCCGGTTTGTGGGGTGCGCCCATGTAAAGGAGAAGGGCTGTGGAGTGTTGGCTGCCCTATCTCAGGGGAAAATATCCCCAAGCCGGCATGAGAGCTATGTGCGGCTTTATCAGGAGGCAAAGGAGATCC
>JAGBDQ010000279.1 GCA_017937415.1 Oscillospiraceae bacterium | reverse complement strand
TTTATGTCAGACACTGCTGTTTCCTCCTCTGTGGGTAAGGGTGTATCAGAAGGCTCCGCCGCCGGGGAACACCCGGCCAGCAGGAGAAAAAGGGCGCAGAGCCCCATGATCCATTTTCTCATAGCCCCTCCAGCTCCTCCAGCCAGAGTTTGGCCACTGCGTCAGAAGGCATTCTCCAGTCCCCCCGGGGGGAGAGGGCCACCGAGCCCACCTTGGGCCCGTCGGGAAGGCAGGAACGCTTGAACTGCTGGGAGAAGAACCGGCGGTAGAAGTTTTTGAGCCACTTGAGGAGCACTTCCCGGTCATATTTGCCCCCAAAAGCGTGCTCTGCCAGCCGGAGTACCTTCCGGGGCCGGAAGCCCCAGCGGATGGCATAGTAAAGGTAGAAGTCGTGGAGCTCGTAGGGGCCCACGATGTCCTCGGTGACCTGGGCGATTTCCCCGTCCTTGGGGGGGAGCAGCTCGGGGGACACGGGGGTGTCTAAACTGTCCCGGAGGACCTTTCCCGTTTCCCCGCCCAGCCGGTCGGCCTCATAGGCCACCAGATACCGCACCAGGGTCTTGGGAATGGAGGCGTTTACCCCGTACATGCTCATGTGGTCGCCGTTGTAAGTGGCCCAGCCTAAGGCCAGCTCGCTCAGGTCCCCGGTGCCGATGACCAGGCCGTTCACCCGGTTGGCCAGGTCCATCAGCACCTGGGTCCGCTCCCGGGCCTGTCCGTTTTCAAAGGTGACGCTGTGGTCCTCTAAGCTCTGGCCGATGTCGGCAAAATGCTGCTTGACCGCCGCGGAAATGTTGATCTCCCGGAAGTCAGTCCCCAGTTCGGTGGCCAGCACCTCGGCGTTGGAGCGGGTGCGTTTGGTGGTGCCGAAGCAGGGCATGGTGACGGCCACGATGTCCTTGCGGTCCTTCCCCAGCAGGTCGAAGGCCCGTGCTGTGATGAGAAGGGCCAGGGTGGAGTCCAGGCCACCGCTGAGGCCGATGACCGCCTTGGGGGAGCCGGTGTGCTCCAGCCGCTTCTTGAGCCCCAACGCGGCGATGGTCAGGATCTCCTGGCACCGCTCTGCCCGGTGGCTCTCGTCCGACGGAATGAAGGGGGTGGGGGAGATGGGCCGGGTGAGGGTGGTGTCGACGGATTTCATGAGGAAATAGCTGTAACCTCGGCCATAATGCAGAGCTTCATGCTTAAAGCTCAGATTTGGGAAGGTGTTCATTTTCTGCCGTTCATAAACCAATTTGCTGATGTCGATCTCGGAGATGGTAAGTCCGGTCCCGAACCGCTTTTCCGCCAGCAAAGTGCCGTTTTCGGCGATCATGTTGTGTCCGGCGAATACCAGGTCGGTGGAGGATTCTCCCTCTCCTGCATCGGCGTAGACATAGCCGCAGACACACCGGGCGGATTGGCCGGTGACCAGTTGACGGCGGTAGTCCGCTTTACCTGCCGCCTCGTTGGAGGCGGATAGATTCAGGATCAGGGTGGCACCGGACTGGGCCATTCTCATTGAAGGAGGTTCAAGAGCCCATAGGTCC
>JAGBDQ010000278.1 GCA_017937415.1 Oscillospiraceae bacterium | reverse complement strand
GATTGCCTCTATCCCCCCCTATTTGGAGACCTGGGCCCAAACCGTCAACAGCCGTCCCCAGCGGACCATGGCGGAGAACATCGCCCGGCGGAAAGAGCCGGAAGCCCCGGCGGAAAAATAACCGAAAAACAGTGCCCGCCCACCTGTCAAAAGGTGGGCGGGCACTTTGCTGTCAGCCTTTTCCGCGCTTCAGTTCACATCATTGTAAAGGTTCCAGGTGTCGATGACGATGCCCTTGTCGGGGTACCAGGACACGTCAAAGCCTATGACCCGGGCAATATCACGGAGCTTGTAGTAGTTGCTGGCGCCCCCGTTGGGGGCGGTCAGGGTCAGGCCGTCCAGGATGACCGGAAGGCCGTAATACTTCACCTGGGCCGTACTCACCTGATAGTTCTGGTCGCCCACAAAATACTGCTTCAGCTCGCTTCCGTCGGGCACATAGTCCTCCCCGTCCAGCAGGGTGATAGAGTTTGTGGCGCCGTCCCAGCCCACGTTGAACTTTCTCACGGACCCGTCGATGGCCTGGGCCACGTCACGGAGCTTCACGTAGTTGACCCCGCCGTTGTACAGGGAGTAGCAGTAGAAGGTGATCTTCTTCTCCTCGCAGACGTTCTTTCCGGCTTCCTCGTCGTAATAGTAGTAGAGGACCGTGAAAACCTGGGTGTTGGCCTGGGCCACCCCGGTCTGGGGAGCAGCCGAGCCGCCGGGCTGGTCGGCCGCAAAGGTGTAGCCCATGCCCTTGGCCAGCCGCTCGGCGGCGGTCCCAGCGGCACCGTGGATGGTGATACCGGTGAGGGGATCGCCCACGCTCCGCTTCAAGTCGCTGTCATATATGGTATCCCTCACAAAGACCCGGTAGCCCACGGTGGTAACGCTGGCGGGGATGGTGACCTCCTTCAGGGCAGTGCAGCCCCAGAAGGTGTCCGATTCCAGCATGGTGAGCCCCTCGGGCAGGACCACCTTTTCCAGGGATGTGCAGCCCCAGAAGGCACTCTCCCCCAGTTTTTCCAGGGTGGAGGGCAGGGTGACGCTCTTCAGGGAAACGCAGCTCATAAAGGCGGAGCCGCAGATCTCGGTGACCCCCTCGGGAATGGTGATGGAGGTGATATTGCTCTGCTTGGCAAAGGCCTCCTCGAACTGGCAGGCGATCTTGGTCACGCCGTTGGGCACCACCACATTGCCCCCATTTCCGTTGTAAGCATAAAGGGTGCCGTTCAGGGTGGGGAACTCCCCCTGGGTCCTGATCCAGGGGGTGTTCTCGAAGACATTGCGCTCCATGACCTTCACGCTCTGGGGCAGGGTCACATTGGTCAGGCTGGTGCAGTCCTCAAAGCAAAAGGCGCCCAGATAGTCCAGGTGCCGGGGCAGGCGGACGGTCTCCAGCTTGGAGCAGCTCGCGAAGGCGTAATACTCCAGGTAGGTCACGCTGTCGGGAATGGTGATCTCAGTCAGCTCGGGAAGGCTCTGAAAAGCGCCCGAGCGGATGGTGGTCACAGAATTTGGAATGGTGACGCCGGTGACGGTATTTCCAGTATAGATCGTGGCGTAAAAGGCGTTTTGGCCGATCTCCTTCACGGTGGAGGGGATGGTGACGTGGCCGCCGGGACCATTGTAGGCCACCAGTACGCCGTTTTGAATGTCGAACTCGGGCTCCTCCGCCAGGGCGGGAGCGGCCAACCCCAGGCATAGGACCAGGGCCAGCAGCAGGGACAGCGCTCTTTTCTTCATGCTGCGATTCTCCTTCTTTTATGATAGATCGTGCTCCCCCAAATTGTACTACAGCCCAGGCGGAAAATCAAGCCGCCCCCTCTTTTTCCGGCCTTTCTCCCCATCCCGGGCGGGTTTTCCTTTCCCTTCTATTTTTTCCTGTCCTTGTGCAATCTCTTCTTGACCTTTGTCCCATATGGTTGTATAATTTACACAAAGAGGGTGGGAAAATCAGAAGCTCATGTGGCAAAAATCAGAAAATGTTTCCCATCTTCCGGATATTTTGGAATTTTTTACCACTTTTATAGGAGGTCGTACTTTATGCCAAAAAAAACCGCCGACAAAGATGCCGAGGTCCGCAAGGGCTATCTGGAGCGCTTTGCCCAGGGCAAGGAGACCCACCTGCAGGACTTCCTGGGCTGCCACCCCGGTGAGCGGGACGGCGCCCTGGGCCGGATCTTCCGGGTCTGGGCCCCCAACGCCAAAGAGGTCTGCGTCATGGGCGACTTCAACGGCTGGAACACCGATGACCACCCCCTCACCTCCATCGGCGGCGGGGTCTGGGAGGGCTTTGTGCCCGGGCTCAATACATACGATACCTATAAATATGCCGTCCACACCAAGGACGGCCGGATCGTGGCCAAGGCCGACCCCTTCGCCGTCCACGCCGAGACCCGTCCGGGCAACGGCTCCAAGGTCTACGACCTGGCGGGCTATACCTGGGGGGACGAGACCTGGCTCAACTGGCGGAAGGCCAACCCGGTCTATTCCGCCCCCCTGAACATCTACGAGGTCCACCTGGGCTCCTGGCGGCGCACCGGAGACGACCAGTTCCTCTCCTACCGGGACATGGCCTCCTACCTGGTGCCCTACGTGAAGGAGATGGGCTTCACCCATGTGGAGCTCATGCCCATCACCGAGCATCCCCTGGACGCCTCCTGGGGCTACCAGTGTACCGGCTACTTTGCCGCCACCAGCCGCTTCGGCACCCCCCACGACTTTATGTACCTGGTAGACCAGCTCCACCAGGCCGGGATCGGGGTCATCTTAGACTGGGTCCCCTCCCATTTCCCCCGGGACGGTTTTGGCCTTTACCAGTTCGACGGCACCCCCACCTACGAGTATGCCGACCCCCGGAAGGGCGAGCACAAAGAGTGGGGCACCATGGTCTTTGACTACGGCAAGAAGGAGGTCCGCTCCTTCCTCACCTCCTCGG
>JAGBDQ010000277.1 GCA_017937415.1 Oscillospiraceae bacterium | reverse complement strand
GAGCAGGGCATTGACACAGGCTCCCTTTTCCGGGAGCTCTACGCCGAAAGCTACGAGGACAAAAAGCTGCGGGCTCAATTCCTGCTGAAGGCCCAATTTACCCCCCGCCGGGTGGCCTACATGTACACCACAGTGGAGGAGCTGAAGGAACTGGGTATCAGCCCCTTCACCGCCTCCCGGGGCATGGTGAACGTGCTGGGGGACATGAAGGGCGTGGACATCTGGGCCAACTTCACCGAAACGGAGGAGGGCATCCTCTGCGAGCTGCGCTCGGCGGGGCCCAACGTACAGCCCATCGCCGTGAAGTACGGCGGCGGGGGACACGCCAAGGCCTGCGGGGCCACGGTGCCCGACCGGGAGACTGTTGTGGCCATGCTTCACGATTTGGATAAAATGATAGGAGAAGACCAATGAGCAGAGAGAAAATGGAACACATCCTGGAAAAGATCAAAGAATATGACCGGATCATGCTCTTCCGGCACATCCGCAACGACGGGGACTGCGTGGGGGCCTCCAAGGGACTGAAGCGCATCATTCAGCTCTCCTTCCCGGAGAAGGAGGTCTACCTCATTGACCAGAACACCGCCCAGTATTTAGAGTTCATGGGGCCCGAGGACCCTGAGGTTCCCGACGAGATCTATGAAGGCGCCCTGGGCATCGTGGTGGACACCGCCTCGGAGGCCCGGATCTCCAACCCCAAGTACAAGCTCTGCAAGGAGCTTATTAAGATCGACCACCATATCCCTCTGGAGGACTACGGCGACTTCTCCTGGGTGGAGGAGGAACGGCCCTCCTGCAGTGAGATGATCGTGGCCTTCTATGACGCCTTCCGCCCCGAGCTGAAGCTGGATTCGGAGGGGGCCACCTACCTTTACACCGGCATGGTCACCGACACGGGCCGGTTCAAGTACAGCGGAGTCAACGGAGACACCCTGCGCATGGGAGCCATCCTGCTGGACATTGGGGTGGACACCGACATCCTCTTTGCCCGGCTCTACCTGGAGGCCTACGAGTACCTGAAATTCAAGGCCCACATCTACGAGCGGATGCAGATCACCCCCAACGGGGTGGCCTACATCTACATCGACCGGGCCATGCAGAAGGAGTTCAACCTCTCCTTGGAGCAGGCCAGCGCCTGCATCGGCAATCTGGACTCCATCCGAGGGTGCATCAGCTGGATCGCCTTTATTGAGACAGGGGATGAGGAGGGCTCTATTCGGGTCCGTCTCCGCTCCCGGTTCGTCCACATCAACTCCATCGCCGAGAACTACCACGGCGGCGGCCACGCCTGTGCCAGCGGCGCCACGGTTTACAGCCGGGAGGAGGTGGAGGCCCTTTTAGCCGACACCGACGCCCTGGTGAAAGAATACAAAGAAACCCACGAGGACTGGCTATGAGAATTTTGATCGTCAACGATGACGGCGTCAACGCCGGGCAGCTCCCCGCCCTCATCAAATGGTGCCGCAAGTTGGGGGAGGTCACCGTCTTTGTCCCCAGGGAGGAGCAAAGCGGCAAGAGCCACGGCTTTGAGATCAAACGGCCCATTGAGGTCAAAGAGGTGGAGCTGGAGCCGGGGATCACGGTGTGGACGGTGGACTCCACCCCCGCCGACTGCGTCCGCCTGGCGGTGCTGGGGCTCCATAAGGAGTTTGACCTGGTGATTTCGGGGGTCAACCGGGGCTATAACTTAGGGGCCGACACCATGTACTCGGGCACCGTGGCCGCCGCCAGCGAGGCGGTAAACTTAGGGCTGAAGGCTGTGGCCCTCTCCACCCCCTTCGACTACTACGACCACGCCACCGACCACCTGGACTGGGTCCTCAGCTTCTTCCGGGCCCACAAGCTGCTGGAAAGGCACGATTTTTACAACGTGAATATCCCCGCCCACCCCAAGGGCATCCGCATCACCCGCCAGGGAGGGCCCTACTACTCGGACGACTTCCCCTCCGTGGGGGACGGCCTGTACCGGCCCCAGGGCAAGCCCATCTGGGAAAGCCGGGAGGATGAGACTTTGGACACCGACGCCGCCCTCCACTACGGCTGTATCTCCATCACCCCCATGACCATCGACAAGACCTGCCTCGGCGTCTTTGAGCAGCTTTCCGGACTGGGGGAATAAAAGGATCACCCCATTTAAACGTATCAAAAATGACCGCGTTTTGCAACGCGGTCATTTTTGATGCCTGCCGGCGTATATATTCTCACTTGATCCGAAAAAGCGGAGACTTTCAGCCCCTTTTGTCATTCCGCGATGCGGTATTTCTGCTGCTTTCCGGAGCCCTCTCTGATCAACAGACCCTTTTCCACCATGTCCCGTAGGATCAGGATAGCGGTAGCCTGAGAGACTTTCAATGCGCTCTCCACATCTTTTCGGACAATATACCCCTGCTTCTCCGCCAGATACAAAAGGATCTCCTGGCGTTCCTCTTTCCCTGTGACCTTGGATGGCACGATAACCGTCTCCCTGTGTTCAGCTGTGTAGTTGATGTTGGGCAGCGTGATCTTAAACGCGTTGTCAGTGACCTCAAACTGCGGTTTTGCCGTGCAGTCCGCATAGCTCTCATTGATCTTCAGAATACCTGTCCCGTATGCCTCGATCAATTTCAGGCGGTAAAACACATTGGCCAGGTTCTGGTTCCGGAGCGCAGACACACCCAGCATAATGTCATCAAAGGTCAGTCCCCGGACCAGGCCGCCGAGGGTCACGAACTCAATACGGTCGTCAAAAATGCTGATCAATGTGGAACCGCTAAGGCTATAATCACGATGGGTAATGGCATTGAGCAGCGCTTCACGAAGGGCCTCGCTGGGGTAATCCCGCCTGTCAATGCGGTTTAATCCCTCAAACTCCGCGCGGATATGGTTAAATTGATCCATGTAGGAATAAGCATCCTCCATTTGTGTGAGCAGAGAGCCGGTAAGCTCCCTGCGATCACGGAACACACTTTTCCTGCTGCCGTCAAATACCGCCATTTTGACGGTATGCACACATTGGTCGGACAGCAACATACCAAGATTGGTGTAGGTTCCATCGGAACCAATAATATTTAATGTACGTTTCTGCTGGTCTCCAAAGGGCAGACCACATTTGGCAAAATAACTTTCTGTTTTCTCGAAGGTCAGTTGTTGATTGATGGAACGGGCATCCTCATAACGGTCCCCGCTAGTCTCTTTGATCATATTCAGGATCATGGTTTCCGACGCCGGGACAGAAGAGCCCCCCTGGCGGATATATACCCCTTCTGGACGGATGCCCTTTCCGGCCAAGTAATAAGGACGTGCGGTCCCCCGCTGCACGGTTACGGCAATAACAGGCTTTTCCTTCCGCATTTCAACAGTGCATTCGGTGAACATGGTCACATCCGGTCGAATGGAGTCCCGGATCATATTGGTGACACGCAGGGCTACTGCGTCTGCGTTTTCCACACCGCAAATGCTTCCGTCATCGTTTATCCCGACATAGATCTTGCCTCCGTTTGTGTTTGCAAAGGCAACGACCGCATATTTTATGTCGTCTGTGTATTCACGTTTCCATTCTGTCGTCAGGTTTTCCATTATAAGATGCCTCCGTTCTGATAATCCTTCTAATAATATTTCTGATAATTATTATAACGATTATCAAAACAAATTCAAGAGGGAAAAAGAATATTTTTTCTCTATGCCGCAGTGTTTTGAGCTACTTTCCGGACTTGAGGAGTATAAGGAGTTCTCCGGAGACGCTCTTGCCCTGGGAAAACCGCCGGGTTTTGACTGAGCAGGCCCACCCCGTTTAAACGCATAAAAAATGACCGCGTCTTGCGACGCGGTCATTTTTTATTTCAGGCCTTGCCTTACATGGCGGGAACAGCACTGCCGAAGAAGCAGGGGAACTGGGAAATACCCACCTTGGCCAGGTTCTCCCCGGCGATGTACTTGATCTCGGAGGGGGAGATGGTGTTGTAGGTGTTGTAGGTGCCCAGGTAGTAGTCAGCGCCCTCCACGTTGGCGGTAAAGACGCCGCACTCCTCGTTCCACACGAAGGTGGCGGTGGGCTCGGTGGTCAGACGGACCCGGGTCTTGCCCTCGTCGTTGACGTGAACGTCGATATAGGTCTTGGTCCCGTCGGCCAGGAAGGAGAAGCGGAAGCCGCCCTCCACCTCCTCGATGGTCACGTTGGCGGCGGCGCCGGCGTTCTCGGTGGTGGAGAGATAGCTGCCGTTCATGGTGCCGTCAAAGAACAGGGTCTTGCCCAGCTCGGCCTGGGTCAGGGCGAACTTGTAGGTGCCGGCGGCGGGCTGGCCCTCAGCGGGAGTGAAGGCATAGGCCACGGAGCCGAAGCCGCAGGGGAACTGGGAAATACCCACCTTGGCCAGGTTCTCCCCGGCAATGTACTTGATCTCGGAGGGGGAGATGGTGTTGTAGGTGTTGTAGGTGCCCAGGTAACGGTCAGCGCCGTCCACATTGGCGGTGAACACGCTGCACTCCTCGTTCCAGGTAAAGACCACACCAGGCTCGGAGGTCAGACGGACCCGGACCTTGCCCTCATCGTTCACATGGATGTCGATGTACTGCTTACCCTCGGCGCCCATGAAGGAGAGGTAAACGCCTCCCTCCGCCTCCTCCACGGTCACGTCCACAGCCTTTCCGGGATCGTCGGTGGTGGAGAGATAGCTGCCGTTCATGGTGCCGTCAAAGAACAGGGTCTTGCCCAGCTCAGCCTGGGTCAGATAGAACAGAGCGGTGGTGCCGGCGGCGGGCTGGCCCTCCACGGCGTTGATCTGGTAGTTGACGGTGCAGAAGCCGCAGGGGAACTGGGAGATACCCACCTTGGCCAGATTCTCCCCGGCGATGTACTTGATCTCAGAGGGGGAGATGGTATTGTAGGTGTTGTAGGTGCCCAGGTAGTAATCAGCGCCGTTCACGTTGGTGGTGTAGACCTTGCACTCCTCATTCCAGGTGAACACGGCGGAAGGCTCGGCGATGATGCGGACACGGGTCTTGCCCTCGTCGTTCACATGAACGTCGATGTACTGCTTGCCCTCGGCGCCCACGAAGGAGAGGTAAACACCGCCCTCGGCCTCCTCGATGGTCACGTCCACGGCACCGGTGGGATCCTCGGTAGTGGCCAGGTAGCTGCCGTTCATGGCGCCGGCGAAGTACAGGACCTTGCCCAGCTCGGCCTGGGTCAGAGCATACTTGTAGGTGCTGCCCACCTCGGGAGCCTCCACAAAGGTGGGGCCGCCGCTCTTGGCGGGGGTGCCGGGCACATAGTACTCAAAGGAAACGCTCTCGGTCTTGTCGCCGGCCTTCACGGTGGCGGTGAGGGTAAAGACCAGGTCCTCCTCGCCGGGCTTCTCGTTGATGTCGATGTTGACCTTGTTGTCGGCGGGAGCGCCGATGGCCACATTCTCGGGGGCGGCGTCGGTGGTCCACT
>JAGBDQ010000020.1 GCA_017937415.1 Oscillospiraceae bacterium | reverse complement strand
TGGCGGTAATAGCGGTAGCCGTTCTCCCCCACCGTTTCGGGCTGAAGAAGTCCCTGGCTCTCATAGTAGCGCAGCATACGGGGAGAGACCCGGCACAGCCGGGAAAATTCGCCGATGGTAAGCATGACATCCCTCCTGAATCAATTGGTAGGGTCCGGACCCTAAGGATAGAATACTCCTTGCCACTGTGTCAAGGTCAAGAGGAAAAATAAATTTTTTGACAAAGAGGAGCAGGCCCCGGCATTGAAATGCCGGGGCCTGCTCCTCTTATCAGGATCTCTTCTTTTGCGTGCCCGGAGTCTTACTCGCCCTTGGCCACCTTGGCAGCCTGAGTACCGGCGATCTGGCCGGAGACGAAGGTCCAGGACTGAGCCTGGCCGCCCCAGGGGGAGTATGCCTTACCGTCCTTGTTGCACACGCCCTCGGAATCCTGGCCCACGGCGAAGAGGTTGGCGATGGGGGCGCCGTCCTCCTTCAGTACGTTCATGTTCACATCCACGTCCAGGCCGCCCACGGTGGCGTAAGCGTAGCTGACGCAGGCCACGGCGTAGTAGGTGGTGTCCTCGGTGAGAACAGCCTTCAGGTTGCTTTCGTCACAGCCCATGGCCTTGGCCAGGTCGGCGGTGGTGCCCTTGATCACGTTGCCGTACTGCTCGCCCACGGTCAGGATCTGTTCAATGTCGGCCACGGGAGTGCCGGCGGCGGGCAGGGTGCCGCCCTGCGCCAGGAAGGCGGAGGTGGCGCTGGCCTGGGCCTCACTGAGGCCGTTATTCTTGATGTTGTCGATGTCCTCCTGAGAGTAGACCACATAGTACATATAGTCGGGGGCATAGACGATCTCCACAGTGACGCCCTCGTCCTGGGTGCCGCTCTGGTTCTCGTTGCCCCAGCGGTTGCCCTCGGTGGTGACCATGGTCTGGTCGGTGGTGAGGGCCAGCGCCGTGAGAATGGCCTTCTGGTCGGCGGTCAGGTCGTCGGTACGGATGATGTTCTTCACCTGGGAGATGTGGACCATAGGCAGGGTACCCATCATATAGGTAGCGCCGCCGGCGGACTGGCCCATCTGGATGCCGGTGCCTTTATTGACCGTAACACCCATGGTATTCACCGTGCTGCCCAGGTACTGGTTCATCATGTCAGCATTGCCAATGAAGCCGCCGGTAGCCAGGATCACGCTCTTGCCGTAAATCTCGTACTTGGTGCCGTCATAGCTCTCGGCATTGACGCCCACCACCTGGTCACCGTCAAAGATCAGGGAGGTGGCGGTAAGCTCGGTCATATAATCGTTCTTCTCATTCTTGCTCTTGGCAATGTCCAGAGCCCGGACAAACTGGAAGGTCTTGTTGGGGCCAAGGATGTTCCAGGAGGTGTTGTCGTTGTCGGCCGAGTACACACACCAGAGCTGGGTCCACTCAGGCACCACGAAGGAGCCCAGCAGGCCCAGGCCCTGGAACTCAAAGCCGAAGTTCTCCACATAGTAGTCCAGAGCGGAGCCGGAGTTGTAGACGGCCTTGGCGATAATGTCGGCCTTCTCGTCACTCTCCACATACTCCATCCAGACCTTATACACATCATCAGCATTGATATAGTCCTTGCCGTCGGTGTAGAGGTTCTTCAGGTATTCGCTGTTCAGCGCCATGGGGCCGTAAGTGGTGGAAGCGTCGCCGCCCACCTTGGCAGCGGCCTCGATGCCGAACACGGTGGCGCCCTCCTGTGCAGCGGCACAGTAGGACATGGTGCCCGAGCCGCCCAGGCCCACCACAATCACGTCATAGCCCTCCAACTTGACGGTGTCGCTCTTCTTGGCCACCTCGGTGTACCACTCGCCGCTCTTGCCGCCGGCCTCATCGATGGCGGAGGCTACGCAGGCACGGATGGCGTTGGAGGAGATGGTGGCGCCAGTGATGGCGTCGGTAGCCAGGGACTGACTCTCGATCAGCCGGGGAATAAACAGGTCCCGGGCAGTGGCGAACCACTCGCCGGTGGCGCTGTCGCTCTCAGAGATCACCTTCACATCCTTGATAGTCCCGTTCTCGATGGTGGTCTCGCACTCCATCTGGCTCAGAAGGCCAAAGCTGGGGCTCTTGGTGGTGTAGGTGCCATCCTTCAGAGCGGCGGTCTCACCGCCGCCTACCTCCTCGCCCTTGGCCCTGGCGATGGCGTCGGCCAGAGCGTTCTTGGCGGCATTGGAGGTCATGGTGGCACTGCCGACCCCATCGATCTCACCGCCGTTGGCGGTCTTAATCTGGTCGGCCAGAGTGCCGAGGGCGGCCCCGCCGATACTCTCGGTCTCATCCGGACCTTCTACAACGGCATCGGTGACGTTGTTGGCGTCCACGGTGATCTTGACGGTCACGGTACCGCCGAAGCCCTGCGCTTCACCGGTGTAGGTGCCGGGGGTGTAGATCCCAGTCTCCTCCGGGGTCTGGGAATTCTGGGGTTCGTCCTTGGGGCCGCAGGCCGCCAGGGACAGGATCATAGCCCCGGCCAGCGCCAGGGCAGCAAGCTTGCTGTGCTTTTTCATCTTTTATCCTCCTTCATTTTTCAGAAAGCAGTTGCTTTCCTTGAACATCCCTATTATAATTGTGAAAGAAACTCCAATCAAACAACACTTTGTTTCGCAGTTGAAACCAAAAGTTGAGGGGGGCCGGCCATGGAACTGCGCCAAATGGAATATTTCATCGCTGTGTGCGACTATGGGGGCGTTACCCTGGCGGCCGAGGCCCTGTTTCTCACCCCCCAGGCCCTGAGCAAGTCCATCCGCAAACTGGAGGAGGAGCTGGGCTGCCCCCTCTTCGTCCGGGGAAAGAACGGGCTGACTCTCACCCCCTTCGGGGAGAAGGCCTTGGAGGAGATGCGCCGGCTGGTGGGGGAGTATCAGAACGTCAAGCAGCGTCTGCGCCAGGTAGCCGCCCAGGAGAACGGTCTCATCCGTCTGTCCTGTGGCCACGGTGTTCCCAACGCCCTCCCTCTGGACGCCCTGCGGACCGAGCTGCTGCCCGGCGGCATCACCTTAGATGTTGTGGAGCTCCCCGACCTGCTGGCCGAGGAGATGGTCCAGCGGGAGATGGTCGACCTGGGGCTGTCGGTGGGCCTTCCCCAATTTCCCGCTCTCTTTCAGTATACCCTTTTACGCCGGTTCCGTCTCTGCGCCGTGGTCAGTAAGCGCCACCCCTTCGCCGCCCGGAGGTCCCTCTCTGTCCGGGACCTGGCTGGGGAAAAGGTGGTTGCCAAAAACGCCTACTTCAGCTCCTACCACACCCTGGAGGAAGAGGCCCAGCGGCAGGGGATCACCCTGACCTACGCCCTCCAGTCCCCCGACGAGATCCGTTGGCTTCGGCTGGTGGAGAGTGGGGAGGGCGTGGGGATCGGCGTCCCCTTTATGGATAACTCCAAGCTTTCCTCCTCCCAAAACATTGTCAGTCTCCCCTTCGAGGAGGAGCTGCCCTGGGAGGTCTACCTGATCACCCGGAAGGGGCACTACCTCTCCCCCGCCGCCCAGGCTCTGGTGGCCCAGCTGAGGTCCTGGCAAGCGCTTTCCTCCTGAATATGCCCGCAAAGAAAAGCAGACGATTCGGAAATCGTCTGCTTTTCTTTGCCTATTCCTCCGGGGTACCGGGTCCCGGCGAGGTCTCGGGCTCGGGAGAAATCTCCGGATCCGGGCTCTCCTCCGGGTCTGCGGCGGCCTCCGGGTCTGGACTCTCTTCCGGATCTGCGGTGGCCTCCGGGTCTGGACTCTCTTCCGGATCTGCGGTGGCCTCTGGGTCCGGGCTCTCTTCCGGATCTGCGGTGGCCTCTGGGTCCGGGCTCTCCCCGGGAGTCGGCGAGGTCTCCGGAGCGGTGGTCTCCTCTGGGCTGGGGGAGGGTTCCGGCACCTCCCAGCTCTCCACTTCCAGCATCCGCAGGGTCATGATCACCGCCTCCTGGACCGTCAGGGCTTTCTTGGGGGCGAACTCGTTGCCTCCAATACCGCCCACCACCCCGTTCCGGGCCAGGAAGTCCACCGCGGCCTTGGCGTAGCGGTCCACCTTCCCGTCGTCCGCAAAGGAAGTGGCTGCCGCCGCCGGAAGGGAG
>JAGBDQ010000276.1 GCA_017937415.1 Oscillospiraceae bacterium | reverse complement strand
TTTCAAACATGGGGGTGTAGCCCTCCAGAGGCATCCCCTGATAGGCGTCCTGGAAGTACCGGTCGTCCCGGGACAGGAACACGGGCACCCGGGCGGTGGTGTTGGGGTCGATGTCCTCGGGCTTCTGGCCCCATTGCTTCATGGTGTAGTGGACGAAGACATGCTCATATACATAATCGGCCAGGGCGGAGATCTCAGGGTCCTCATTCCGCCGCAGCTCCAGGATGGTGACTTTCTTCTCCGCGCCGTAGACGGCGATCAGCTTGTCCCCCAGCCGCCTGCCCTCCTCGGGGCCGAAGGCGGTCTCCAGGGAGGTGAGGTTGAAGGGGACGGGGTAGGTCATCCGCCCACCCTTTCCGTCGGGGATGTTGGCCACCACCCGGTGCTGGTAGTCCCGCCACTGGGTGAACCGGGACAGCCAGTCAAAAACTTCTTTGTTGTTGGTATGGAAAATATGGGGGCCGTACTGGTGAATGAGCACGCCGGCGTCATCCAGCCGGTCGTAGGCGTTGCCGCCGATATGGGGGCGGCGCTCCAGCACCAGTACCCGCTTTCCCTGCTCGGCTAGGGCCCGGGCGGCCACCGCGCCGGCGTAGCCGGCGCCCACCGCCAGGACGTCAAAGGAAGCGCTCAAAGGCAAATACCACCTTTCTGAAAAAGCCGCCCCATAAGGCGGTCTGAACCGTTGCTTTCTCGGGTTTATTTTTGAGTATACCACACTTCGTGGGAAAAAGGAATTAAATTTCCTTGAAGTTTGGATAAAATAAGGGGGAAAGGAGCCACTTTTTCCTTGACAATCCCCGGGGGAGCGGATAATATAGTAGGGCAATATGGCAAATATGCGCGGATGAGGACGAGTAACCCCTCTTTTCCCGCTCAGAGAGCCGCCGGGCTGGTGCGAGGCGGACGGGGGAGAAGGGCGAAGATCACCTCGGAGCAGAGGGCTGAACCCCGTCGGGAAAGTAAGCGCCTCCGGAACGCCCCCGTTACCGGGCGGACCTTGAGTGGCCGGATGTTTGATCCGGCAAGAAGAGTGGTACCGCAGAGGAGCTTGCGCCTTTGTCTCTTACTTGGGACAAAGGCGTTTTTTGTTTTCCAAAAGGCTTCCCCCCACACATTCCCGTTTCACGCCGTCATGAAAGGAGTTTGCCCCATGAACTGCCCCTACTGTGGAAAAGAGATGGAAGCCGGCCTGATCTCCGCCGGCGCCGGCCGCCGCCTGGTCTGGACCGCGAAGGACTATAAACTGCTCCCCGCCAACTGGGACAAAGAGGCCGTTGACCTGCCCATCCCCAGGGTACTGGAAAAGACGGAGCCCTTCGCCTACCTCTGCCGCACCTGCCGCAAGGTGGTCGTGGACTATTGACCCCGGCCTTGCACGCCCGCAGGGTGCGAAAAAATTTTCGCTGACAAAGCGTCGGGGGCAAGCCCCCGCCCGATCAAAATAAAATGACACCACACCTATCAAACGGAGGAATCTGAGACATGGACTACAACAAGACCATCAATCTCCCCAAGACCGACTTCCCCATGCGGGCTGGCCTGCCCAACCGGGAGCCGGGGATGCTCCAGCGCTGGAACGACATGGACCTGTACAACGAGATGCTGAAGAAGAAC
>JAGBDQ010000275.1 GCA_017937415.1 Oscillospiraceae bacterium | reverse complement strand
GCTTGTTGACCTCCAGGCCCTCGGTGGTGGACTTGATAAGGGGATTGGGAGAAGTGCCGATGGCCATAATGACCGTATCCACCTCCAGCTCAAACTCGCTGCCGGGGACAGGAACGGGACGGCGGCGGCCCTTCTCGTCGGGCTCGCCCAGCTCCATCTTAATGCACTTCATGCCGGTGACAAAGCCGTTCTTGGGGTCACGGCGGTCATCGGGATTGTGGTAGCCCAGAATCTCCACAGGATTGTTAAGCAGCCGGAAGTCGATCCCCTCCTCCATAGCGTGCTCCACTTCCTCCTTCCGGGCAGGGAGCTCCTCCAGGGAGCGGCGATAGACGATGTAGACCTTCTCGGCCCCCAGACGGAGCGCGGTACGGGCAGCGTCCATAGCCACGTTGCCACCGCCCACCACGGCCACCTTGCCGCCCTTCATGATGGGGGTCACGGGGTCGTCCTTGTAGGCCTTCATCAGGTTGGAGCGGGTGAGGAACTCGTTGGCGGAATAGACGCCCTTCAGGCTCTCACCGGGAATGTTCATAAAGTTGGGAAGTCCGGCGCCCGAGCCCACAAAGACAGCCTCAAAACCCATACCAAAGAGCTCATCGATGGTGAGGGTCTTGCCGATGACCATGTTGGTCTCCATGTCTACACCCATGGCCACCAGGTTGTCCACTTCCTTCTGGACAATGCTCTTGGGCAGACGGAACTCGGGGATGCCGTAGACCAGCACGCCGCCGGCAGTATGTAAGGCCTCAAAGACTGTGACCTGATAGCCCTTCTTGGCCAGGTCTCCGGCGCATGTCAGGCCACTGGGGCCGGAACCCACGATAGCCACCTTGTGCCCATTGGAAGGCACCTTGTCGGGAAGCTGGGTGGCGTGAGCGTTGTGCCAGTCGGCCACAAACCGCTCCAGACGGCCAATGCCCACGGGCTCGCCTTTGATGCCTCGGACGCACTTGCTCTCGCACTGGGTCTCCTGGGGACATACACGGCCACAGACAGCGGGAAGAGTCGAGGACTGCTGAATGACCTGATAGGCGCCCTCAAAATCTCCCTCCCGGATCTTAGCAATAAACTCGGGAATGTGGACATTCACGGGGCAGCCCGCCACACAGGGCATATTTTTACAGTTCAGGCAGCGCAGAGCCTCTTGAAGCGCAGTCTCTTCGGAGTAGCCCAGAGCCACCTCATTGAAGTTGTGGGCCCGCACCTGGGGCTCTTGAGTGGGCATGGGATTCTTTTTCGGATCCATATTAGGCATATCACTCGACCTCCTTCTTGAACAGATTGCAGGTCTCTTCGTGGGCATGGCGCTCAAAGCCATAGTACATGGTGCCACGGCTCATGGCCTCATCAAAGTCCACCTCGTAGCCGTTAAAGTCGGGACCGTCCACACAGGCAAACTTGGTCACCGCCTTGCCGTCCTGGTGGAGAGTGAGACGGCAGCCGCCGCACATGCCGGTGCCGTCGATCATAATGGGGTTCATGGACACCACACAGGGGATCCCGGTGGGCCGGGTGGCCTCCACCACAAACTTCATCATGATGAGGGGGCCGATGGTAATGACCTCATCAAAGGTCTCACCGGCGGCAAACATCTCATTGAGGGGTACACACACATTGCCGTGGCGGCCATAGGAACCGTCGTCCGTCATCACATAGAGCTTGTCGGAACAAGCCTTGAACTCATCCTCCAGGATCAGCAGGTCCTTGGAGCGGAAGCCGATAACCGAGGTCACCTGGCAGCCCTGCTCATGGAGCTTCTGAGCAACGGGAAGAGCGATGGCGCAGCCTACGCCGCCGCCCACCACACAGACCTTTTTGAGGCCCTCGGTGTGGGTGGCCATACCCAAGGGGCCCACAAAGTCGTGGATGTACTCCCCCTCCTTCAGATGGTTGAGCTTCTCGGTGGTGGCGCCTACGATCTGGAAGATGATAGTGACGGTCCCCTTCTCCCGGTCATAGCCGGCCACCGTCAGAGGAATCCGCTCCCCCTCCTCGTCCACCCGGAGAATGATGAACTGCCCCGCCTGAGCCTTGGCGGCCACAAAGGGGGCTTCCACTTCCATGAGGGTAACGGTGGGGTTCAGCTCCTTTTTTCGCACGATCTTGACCATAAATACCACTTCTTTCCTTTTGAAGTCTGCTTGTCTTTTCCGTTTGGTCACTTCGTTAAAATCCTATCACTTTCGCTCCGGGCTGTCAAGGGCTTCACATTCTTTTCCAAAAAGCAGAAAGGGCGGCCTCTTTCGAGATAGCCGCTCTTACGCCTTCCAGTATAGTATAACGGAAAAGACATCTCCTGTCAACTCCGCATCCACTCTGCCCCCCATCTGTCCGGCCAGCGCCTTAACGATGGCAAGGCCCAGGCCGGTGTTTCGTCCGGAGCGGGTCTTATCAGTGGTATAAAACCGGTCAAACACATGGGG
>JAGBDQ010000274.1 GCA_017937415.1 Oscillospiraceae bacterium | reverse complement strand
GGTGGGCATTGAAATACTCTCTTCTTCCTCTCCTCCTTTAACGGGGCAGAAATAGAACGAATGTTCTAATCTCTGGGCCTATCCTACCACATTTTTCCGAGGAGCGCAATGCAACTAACAAACTTTTTTCCAAGAATTTTTACCGGGAAGTCCTATTTTGGGGACTTCCCGGTATTTTTGCCTTCTCTGTACTTTTTCTCCCCCAATGGCTCCCGGTCTTTGTTTCATGCCGTCATTTAGATTAATTTCTAAATATCTCTTGACAGCCGCCTTCCCCGGAGGTATCATTTAGATGGAATTCTAAATGAAGAATAAAGGAGCGACGAAGATATGGAGGGAGTGACAACGACATGAGCTTTCAAGCCACCTTCAAAGCCCTCTCCGACCCCACCCGACGACAGATCCTGGATCTGTTGAAGTCAGGGGCCATGACCGCCGGGGACATCGGCGCCAAGTTCGACATGACCGGGGCCACGGTCTCCCATCACCTGTCGGTGCTGAAGGAGGCCGGGCTGGTGTCGGACGACCGGAGAGGCAAATTCATCTACTACGAGCTCAGTCTGTCGGTGCTGGACGAGATCACCGGCTGGCTGGCCGGGCTGAAAGGAGAAGATCCCCATGAAAAATAAAAAGGCCATCCTTCTGATGTGGCTGTTGGCCCTGCTGCCCTCTTTGGAACTCCTGCTCGCCTGGTCCAAACTCCCGGAGCAGGTCCCCATGCAGTGGGGTTTTGACGGGGTGGTGGGCTCTTACGGCCCCAAGAGTCAGCTTTGGGTCATCGCCGGAATGGGACTCCTCATTCCCCTGCTCCTCCAGGTTCTCCCCAAAATCGACCCTAAAAAGGAAAACTACCAAAAATTCCAGAAAATCTACGATGGCTTTGCCCTTGCTGTCTCCCTGTTTATGGCCGTGATCATGGCCTTTGTCCTCACCGAGACCCTCCGCCCCGGCAGCATTGCCATCAGCCGGGTCATTATGGTGTTCCTGTCCTTTTTGCTCATGGCCGTGGGCGCTATCATGGGCAAGATCAAGACCAACTGGTTCATGGGGGTCCGCACCCCCTGGGCCCTCAGTGACCCCGACGTGTGGAACAAGACCAACCGCCTTGGGGGCTGGGTGTTCTTCCTGACAGGCCTTGTGGAGCTTCCCGTGTCCATCTGGTGTCCCGAGAAGGTTATGGCGGCCGTCCTGTTGGTGGGCATCCTGGGGGGCACTATCCTCACCTATTTCATGAGCTGGAAATGGTACAAGGACAAGTTCGAACAAAACAAGGAGGACTAAACCCATGCTTCACATTGACCATCTGACCAAGCACTACAAGGGCAGTACCAAAGGGGTCACCGACCTGACCCTCTACATCGAGCCCGGCGACCTCTACGCCTTCATCGGCCACAACGGGGCCGGCAAGACCACCACTTTGAAATGCGTAGCTGGGATCCAGGGCTGGGATTCCGGCTCCATCACGGTCTGCGGCAAGGACCTGGCTGCCGACCCTATGGGCTGCAAGGGGGAGATGGCCTACATCCCCGACAACCCCGACCTTTACGAATACCTCACCGGCATCCAGTACCTGAACTTTATCGCCGATGTATTCTCCATCCCCGCCGGGGAGCGGGAGGAGCTCATCCGCCGGTACGCCGACCCCTTCGAGCTCACTTCCTCCCTGGGGGACCTCATTTCCACCTACTCCCACGGCATGAAGCAGAAGCTGGCCGTTCTCTCGGCCCTCATCCACAAGCCCAGGCTCCTGCTGCTGGATGAGCCCTTCGTGGGCCTGGACCCGGCGGCCGCCCTCATGCTCAAGGACATCATGCGGGGTATCTGCGCTCAGGGCGGGGCCATTTTCTTCTCCACCCATGTGCTGGACGTGGCCGAAAAGCTCTGTAACAAGGTGGCCATCATCAAGGAGGGCCG
>JAGBDQ010000273.1 GCA_017937415.1 Oscillospiraceae bacterium | reverse complement strand
GGGTATTCCCTACTTAATGATCATCGCCACCGGCATCCTGATGAACATTCCCGCCGACCTCTATGAGTCGGCCAAGATCGACGGGGCCAACGCCTGGCAGCAGTACATGAAGATCACCCTGCCCTATATGCTCTTTGTCACCGGGCCCTACCTGCTCACCAGCTTTATCAGCAACATCAACAACTTCAACGTGATCTACCTGCTGACCAAAACCAAGCCGGCCAGCCCGCTCCTCAGCGTCCCCGGGGCGGGAGCCCCCACCGACACCGACCTGCTCATCACCTGGATCTTCCGCATGACCACCGGCGCCGACTCCAACTACAAGATGGCCGCGGTGGTGGGCCTCATGATCTTCCTGGTGGTGGCCGGCCTCTCTCTGGTGGTCTACAACCTGATCCCGTCTACCCGGAATGAGGAGGACTTCTCATGATGAATACAAATCATTCCAATCATATGGGCCTGAAGGCCAAGAGCCGGCTCTCCAACGGCGTCATTTACGCCATTTTGATCATCATGTCCATTGTCTGGCTCACCCCCTTTGTCTGCATCCTGCTGGAGTCCTTCCGCTGTGAATCCACCTGGCAGGTGGGCTATGTGATCCCCAAGCAGTGGGGCTTTGACAATTACATCCGGCTCTGGAACACCACCAACTTCCCGGTGTGGTTCAAGAACACCCTGATCATCGGGGTCATTGCCTCCCTGGTCCAGACCGTCATCACCCTGTCCATGAGCTACACCCTCTCCCGGATGCGCTTCAAGGGCCGTAAGCTCCTGATGAATTTCATGCTGATCCTGGGTATGTTCCCCGGCTTCATCTCCATGATCATTCTCTTTAAGGTCCTCTCGGGCCTGGGCATGACAGGCGAGAACTCGGTCCCCGGCCTGATTTTGGTCTACACCGCCTCCTCGGGCATGGGCTATTATGTGTCCAAGGGCTTCTTCGACACCCTGCCCCGGTCCCTGGACGAGGCGGCCCGGGTGGACGGGGCCACACGGCTGCAGGTCTTCTACAAGGTGATCATGCCCCTTTCCAAGCCCATCGTGATCTACACGCTCCTCACCGCCTTCATGGCCCCCTGGGCCGACTTCATGTTCGCCAAGTACATTGCCCACAATGTGAATCTGGGCATGAACGTGGCGGTGGGTCTCCAATGGCTGATCGATTCACCCGGCGGGCTGTCATCAAATTACACCATGTTCTGTGCAGGCGGCGTGATCGTGGCCCTGCCCGTGACCATCCTGTTCATGTTCCTCCAGAAGTACTATGTGGAAGGCGTGACAGGCGGCGCGGTGAAAGGATAAGGAGGGAATGGAATGGCTTCCGTAAAACTGACAAATGTAAAAAAGATCTATGATAAAAACGTGGTGGCCGTCCAGGATTTCAATCTGGACATCAAGGACAAGGAATTTGTGGTCTTCGTTGGCCCTTCGGGCTGCGGCAAATCCACCACTCTGCGGATGATCGCCGGACTGGAGGAGATCAGCGAGGGCACCATTGAGATCGACGGCCAGGTGGTCAACGATCTCCAGCCCAAGGACCGGGATATCGCCATGGTCTTCCAGAACTATGCCCTCTATCCCCATCTCACCGTCTTTGAGAACATGGCCTTCTCCCTGCGGCTGCGGAAAATGCCCAACGACGAGGTCTACAAGCGGGTCACTGAGGCGGCCGAGACCCTGGGCATCACCGAATACCTCACCCGCAAGCCCCGGGCCCTCTCCGGCGGCCAGCGGCAGCGGGTGGCCATCGGCCGGGCCATGGTGCGGGACTCCAAGGTCTTCCTCATGGATGAGCCCCTCTCCAACTTAGACGCCAAGCTCCGCAACCAGATGCGCTCCGAGATCATTCTGCTGCGGCAGAAGATCGACACCACCTTCATCTATGTCACCCACGACCAGACCGAGGCTATGACTCTGGGCGACCGGATCGTCATTATGAAGGACGGCCTCATTCAGCAGGTTGGCACCCCCACCGAGGTCTTTGAGGCCCCGGTCAACCTCTTCGTGGCAGGCTTTATCGGCGCGCCCCAGATGAACACCTTCAAGACCCGGCTGATCTGTGAGGACGGCAAGTATTTCGTCACCCCCTTCGGCAGCAGGATCGCGGCGGACGGCGAGAAGGGCGAGCTTTTGAAGGAGAAGGGCATGGGTTCCCGGGAGGTTATCCTGGGCGTCCGGCCTGAGCACATGGTGCTGGCCCAGAAGGGCGACCCCTCCGCCATCCCCTGTACCATCGTGGTCAACGAGATGATGGGCAGCGAGCTGCATATCCACGCAAAAACCGAGGGCGGCGAACTGCTGGTGGCACGTATCCCCACCATCGGCCTGAGCCGGGAGGACCGGGCCGCCCTCACCAACGGCGCCCCTGTGTTCCTCTCCTTCACCGGAAAGGTCATGCACTTCTTTGACCCCGAGAGCGAGAAGAACCTGCTGTTCTCCTAAGCCTTTCAGCTTAAAAGATTCTCCATAAAAATACGGCTTTCCGGGCCGGCACTGCCAGCCCGGAAAGCCGTATTTCCTTTTTGCCCTGTTCTGCAGTACCCGGTCCTCCCTTGGGAGTTGAACAACTCCGGCCCCTATGATATACTGACAGGGAGGGTCAGCGCAGAGTGATCTCCAGTACGGTGTCCGTTTCTTCGGCGGAAACCGGACCGCCCAGATCCACAAAGACCGTATCCGGGTAGTCGCTGTGGACCCAGCTATGGGAGAGGGCCAGCTCCCGGCCGTCGGAGAGCCGGCGGACAGCGGCGATCTGTTCCTCCCGAAGCCCCGGCAGGGGCAGGGGGCCCATAGGCGGATCGTACAGGTGGTAATAGAGCCGGTTTCCCTTTTGTGTCAGGCGGCCGTACTCCGGCTTAGGAAGGTCTGCCTTCCCGCAGCCGTAGATGCTCTCCCCGTTCTTTTCCATCCACCGGCCCAGGAATCGAAGGACCTCCAGGGACTGGGGCGGAATGTCCCCATGGCTGTCGGGCCCCACATTAAGCAGAAGGTTTCCTCCCTTGGAGACACATTCCACCAGTGCCTTCAGGAGGGTGGGGGCCGGCTTCCAGGCGTGATCTTCATCGCAGTAGCCCCAGTGTCCATTCATGGTGGCGCAGGATTCCCAAATCAGGTCCCGGCCCAACGCGTCCTTCAACCCCTCGGGGGGCACCATCTGCTCAGGGGTAACAAAGTCTCCGTGGAAAGGGGTTGGGTTCCCCTGGGCCAGAGAACCATACCCCTCGCCGCTGACCTCCAGGCGGTTGTTGAGGATGATGCCGGGCTGGAGAGAGCGGACCATATCGGCCAGTTCAGCCCCCCGCCAGGCCTCCCCCCGGAGGTCATCGTAGGAGAAGTCGAACCACATCAGATCCAGCTTCCCGTAGTTCTCGCACAGCTCCCGGACCTGGGCGTGCATATAGTCCAGATACCGGTCAAAATCCCGGCCCTCGTTGGAATAGGCGGGATCACGGCGCATGGGGTGGTTTTTGTCCCCGTAGTGGGGGTAGTCCGGGTGATGCCAGTCCAGCAGGGAGTAATAAAGCCCCACCTTCAGTCCCTCGGCCCGGCCGGCGTCCAGGAAGTCCCGCACAATGTCCCGGCCCAAGGGGGTGTTGGTGGATTTGAAGTCGGTGAGGGCGCTGTCGAAAAGGCAAAAGCCATCGTGGTGCTTGGCGGTGAGAATGATATACTTCATCCCGGCCTCTTTGGCGGCCCAGGCCCATTTGGCCGGGTCATAATGATCCGGAGAGAAGGCGTCAAAGAAGGGCAGATACGCCTCCTCGGGCATCTCCTCCTCGCTGCGGACCCACTCCCCCCGGCCGGGAAGGGCGTAAAGCCCCCAGTGAATGAACATGCCGAACCGGGCCTCCCGGAACCAGGTCATCCGGTGGTCATAGTCCCGGCGGTCAAACTGATACATAGCCTCACCCCATCTGTGTACGGATCTTACCACAATCATAGCAGAGCAAGGAAAAAAACGCAACGAGAAAGAGGGATCTTCCATGAAAAAACGGGTCCTGGTGGCCGGAATGGCCCACGAGTCCGACTCCTTTAACCCCATTGTGGCCGGGGTCCACGACTTCCCGGTGTTCCGGGGAGCGGACATGCTCCGCCGCCGGGTGGAGAACGACGCCACCACCGGCATTTTGGACACTTTGGAGGCCCAGGGATATGAGATCATCCCCGCCTTCTTTACCCACGCTGTCCCCAACGGCCT
>JAGBDQ010000272.1 GCA_017937415.1 Oscillospiraceae bacterium | reverse complement strand
TGGAAGATTAGAATAGCTCCTCCAGCCCCGCTGCCGCTGCAAACAGCAAACCCCATCAAGCTCTGCCGCCCGATTGGACGCGCCTGGGCACAGAAGCCTTTGGGCGTTGGCGGCGGGGCCACCCCGAGCCGAGGGCCGTTACGAAGTAAGGCCCGAAGGCCACTGACCCAATGGAGAACACCCCGGGTGGGTTTCCAAAGGGAAGGGCCCGCAGGCCCTACCCTTTGGTCGTTTCAAGGGGGTGGGTCCAGGGAGGGGGGAAATCGAAATCCCCCCTCCCTGGCGGTTCTTGAGGGGTGTGGGGAGCCATTCTTGACGTCAAGAATGGTTCCCCACGTCTAGCCCATCTGCCAAGGTGGGAAACCAATCCTCTTTTGGCCCCAAAGTAGTCCCCCTATAAATCCGCCCCTACGAGGGGCAACACACTTTGCCCTCAAAGAATGGTCGCCCAGAAATTCCGCCCTTGCCCTTGGGCATCCCCCATCCAAATGAAAGGAGGAACGATATGACCTACCCAGATAAATACCACCTGACCGCCGAAGAGAGCCGCTTTCTTGCCAAAAAGAAGTGGGATGAAAACGTCTACTGCGGCATGAAAATGGAAAACCGGGCAGTCACCTTCCCCCAGACCAAGACCATCCTGGATGGGATCAATGTGCCCGATGTGCGCCTGGACGACATCCAGGCCATCCTGAATATGCGGGACGCCTGGCGGTTCCAGCTGGAGCACATGAGTGACCCGGTAACTCTGGACTATCTATGCCGGCTCAACGGATTTGTGGCCCGGAACGAGGCCCTGTCCTGGGGCGTACTGCGCGCCGGCCGGGTAGCCATCTCGGGCACCGACTTTCTTCCTCCCGTGCCCACGCCGGAAACGGTGGAAGCTGAACTCTCCGCCATCCTGACCGGGACTTCCTCCGCCACCGACAAGGCCCTGGAGGCCTTCTGCTGGGGCGCCCGCGGGCAGTTCTTCTGGGACGGCAACAAGCGCACCAGCCTTCTCCTGGCCAACAAGCTGCTGCTGTCCGCCGGTGCCGGTATGCTCACCATCACCGAAAAGCACATGGAGCAGTTCAACACCCTTCTGTTGGGCTATTATGACACGGGAGAGCCCGAAAGCCTGAAATCCTTCCTCTACGAAAACGCCATACAGGGCATCGACCTGTAATTTCCTTTTACTTTACAAATGAGGTGAATCTTATGTCCGCTACCCGCATGGGCCGCATCAATGAAGAGATCCAGCGTGCCCTCTCCGAGCTCATCCGCACAGTCAAGGACCCCCGGGTCACGGGGCTGATCTCCGTGACGAGGGTGGACACCACCAACGACCTGAAATACGCCAAGGTCTATATCAGCGTGCTGGACAAGTCGGACGCCGACCAGGTGGTCAAGGGCCTGAAGTCTGCCGCCGGGTATCTCCGCCGGGAGCTGGGGCACGCGGTGGACCTGCGGGCCACCCCGGAGCTCACCTTTATCCGGGACGACTCCATCGACCACGGCGCCCACATTCTCTCCATCCTCCGGGACCCCAAGGCCGTCAAGCCGGAAAACCCGGACAACCCCTACCGGGAGCCGGAAGAGGATTGATCCATGCCTAACGGTATCATTATTATCGACAAGCCCCAGGACTGGACTTCCATGGATGTGTGCGCCAAGCTGCGGGGGGTATTTCACGAAAAGCGTATCGGCCACGCAGGCACCCTGGACCCCATGGCCACCGGCGTCCTCCCCGTTTTTGTGGGCCGTGCCACCCGGGCGGTATCTCTGGCGCCAGACAACGAAAAGGAATATATTGCCTCCTTAAAACTCGGCGTTGTCACCAATACCCAGGATATCTGGGGGGAGGTCCTGGAGGAGAAGCCCGTTCCTTCTGATGCGGTCGAGCGGTTAAGGGTCCTTCTCCCCCAATTCACCGGGGAGATCGACCAGGTGCCCCCTATGTACTCCGCCGTCAAAGTAAACGGCAAAAAGCTCTACGAGCTGGCCCGGAAGGGGGTGGAGGTGGAGCGGAAGCCCCGGAGGGTCACCATCTATGAGCTGGCCCTCTCAGAGGGTGAAGCCGCCCCCGATACCTATTCCCTCCGGGTCCGCTGCTCCAAGGGCACCTACATCCGCACCCTCTGCC
>JAGBDQ010000271.1 GCA_017937415.1 Oscillospiraceae bacterium | reverse complement strand
TGTAGCGGATCCTGTGCTGAGGCGGGTGCAGTATGCGCATGGGTGCAGACTATCGCGCCCATGCGTTGTTTATTCGGAGAAGTTGTTTATGGTTCTGACAGAACAGCGGGGGTAACGTATGACATATCCTCCGGGAGATACAGTTTGCCGGTCCTTTGCAACCAGTGGTTGCCGAAATTCCAGTCCCGGTTGGTGGCGCCGCAACCGGGTTTTTGGTAAGATTTTTTTACCAAGAGCAGAAGGAGGAACCAAACCATGACATTGGGCGAAACCATTCAATATTACCGCCGGCGGGCCGGCCTTTCCCAGGAGGCTCTGGCCGAGCGGGTGGGGGTGTCCCGCCAGGCGGTGAGCAAGTGGGAGCTGGACGAGGCCACCCCCGAGGTAGGCAAGCTGAAGGCCCTGGCCGGGGCCTTCAACATCACCACCGACCAGCTTCTCAGTGGGGAGAAGCCCCCGGAGCAGGCCCCTCCGGGGAGCGGGCTGCCGTCCCAGACCCCGCCCGGGAAGAGAAGCGGGAGCGGCGGGGAGGCCTCCGGAGTGTGGGGACATGTGGGCCGGGCGGTCAAACGGAACAGCTGGCTCTTTGGGGTATATGTGGCCCTGGGTGGCCTGGGCACTGCCCTGGTGGGCGGCATCGCCCGGTTCGCTTTCAGCCGGATGTTTCGGGTGGCGGTCAACGATATGTTTGGCCTCGGAGGCGGCTGGGGCTTTTCGGCGGTGGATGCCGCAGGGAATCCCATCGACCTGCCTGCCGAGGTGGCGGGGGAGCTCTTCGGCAGTTCCCCCTTCGGCGGCCAGGTCACGGTGCTCAGCGGCATGGGCCAGGTTTTTGTGACCATCGCCACCATTATTTTGGTGGTTGGCATCCTCACCGCCATTGCCGGAGGGGTACTGGCCCTCTGGCTCTACAAAAAGGGGCGGGAGACAGCCTGATACAGAAAAACAGACCCGGAGGAAACTCCGGGTCTGTCCTTTTTTCAGTCGTAAGAACGGCGGCCGCCTCCGCCGCCTCCGCGGCGAGATCCCTTGCGCTCGTTCATGTGGTGCTCAGAGAGCTTGCTGTCCGAGGAGGCCATGAACTGCTTGAGCTTATCCTCGAAGGTGACAGGCTCGGCCGGCCGACGCTGTCCGGTGAAGCCCACGCTCCGCGGGGGACGGTCTCCCCTTGTCTGCCGGGGGGTTCCTCCCTCGGGACGGGGCGGAGGATCCTGGGCCTTCTTGATGGAAAGATTGATCCGGCCATTGTCATCCACGCCGATGATCTTCACCTTCACCTCCTGCCCCTCCTGAAGGTGGTCTTTCACATCGCTGACATACGTATAGGAGATCTCCGAAATATGTACCAGCCCGGACCTCCCATCGGGCAGGGAGACGAAAGCGCCGAATTTCGTGATCCCGGTGACTTTCCCCTCCACAACAGAACCAACCGCAACCTCCAAAGGACATGTCCTCCCACTCTATATTTCCTCCACTCCGGCACACACAAGCCGAAGTCTCAGACAAGCTCAATCGGTGAAAAAGATGATCTTCTCCCCCGGCGCCACCAGCCCCAGCTCACTGCGGGCCACGTCGGCCTGCCGCTCGGGGTCCTCGCTGTGATCCACGGCGTCCTGCAGGTCGGCGTTCCTTTGGATCTGCTGGGCCAGCCGAAGCTGGAGAGCGTCCCGCTCGGCCTTGGCGGCGGTGATCTGCCCCTGCAGGCGCAGAAGGGTCACGCTGGCGGCGATGAGCATGACCATCACCACCAGCTTGGTCAGAAAGCTGGCCTTTTTCAGTTGCACCGCCGTCGCCTCCCCTCTTCCGGTTGGGATGAAAGTCCATTCCACCTATAGTCTTTTTTATTTTATACCATTTCATTTCATAATGGAAGAGGTTTTTACATTTTTTCCAAAAATTTTTCCAGCATTTTTTTGCCCACCTGCCCGGGAGCATGGAAAGGCGGCCCAAAAAGGTCAGAAGATCCGCCAGCTTATCCCCCAGGAGCCGGGCGTATTTGCTCACCAGAGAGAAATAGCACAGGCTCCCCAGGGCGATACCCAGCATCAGGTAGAGCCGCACCTCCCCGTTCCCCGCCGTCACGGCGTAGACAAAGAGCATGCATACCGTCAATGGCCAATACAGAAGGTCCAGCAGCCCGCCCAGAGTCTTCGCCGGAATGCGAAGCCGCAGGAGCCGGAACAGGTCGTAAACAGCACCCAGGGCCCCGCCCAGAATGACAGCCCCCAAAAAGGCCTGGGCCTGACCCGCAAGAGAGACCTCCATACGCCATCAGCCCAACAGGCGGGAAAGGAATCCGCCCCGGTGCTGACGGCTCTCCTCGTAGCTCAGGGACTCCACCGTCCCCTCCACCTTCAGGTCTCCCCCGTCCAGGCTCAGCTTTTCGATGTGGAGGCCCTCCCCCCGGACGATCAGCATACCCTGAGCCGTCTCCATAACAATGGTGTTCTCGTCAAAGCTCTCCACCTCTTCCACCCCGGATACCGTCAGGCTCTCCCGGTCCTCTAAGATCAGATGGTGGCTGGCCGGACGCAATTCCTCATACCCCATGATGTTTCCGCCTTTCCAGTTTGACTTTGGTAGACTATATGGGACAAGGGGCGGGGATATGCGGATAAAATGCTTGCAATCTGGTGACCGGGGGCATATAATAGGGCGAAATACCCAGAAAGAAGGCATCTGTCCATGAAATCGCGTTTTTCCACCCGAAGGCTGGCCCTGGCCGGTATGCTGGCTGCTCTGGTCTTTGCCGGAAACTATGCCCGCATCGTGATCCCCCTCTCCATCGGCGGGCAAACCTCCTTCACCCTGGCCAACCTCTTCTGCTGTCTCAGCGGACTGCTGTTGGGGCCTTTGGGGGGACTTTCCTCCGCCGTGGGCTCTTTCCTCTACGACCTGACTGACCCCCGGTTTGCCGCCGACTGCTGGATCACCTTCCTCACCAAGGGGGCCATGGGCCTCTGCGCCGGGCTGGCGGTTTCCAGAGACATCCGGGCCGGAAAGCTCTCCTACCCCAAGGCCCTGTGGGGCACGGCGGCCGGGTGCGCTGCCTACTATATCCTCTATTTCGCGAAAACTTTCTTTTACAGCGGGCTGTTGCTGAAGGCCCTCACCCCCGCCCTGGCCGGACTTTTGGTGCTGGAAAAGGTACCGGCCTCCCTTTTCAACGCCGCCATCGCCCTTCTGGCCGCGCCTCCGCTGGCGTTGACCATTCGCTCTGCCCTGAAAAAGAACGACCTGGCCCGGCTTCTTTGGGAATGACCCCTGAAAAAAAGGATCCCGGCGTCCTGCGGACGCCGGGATCCTTTTTCTTCCTCTTTTGCACGTCATTCGCCCTTAGGGCGAGCGGCTGCGCCGGGCGTTTGGCTGTGTGCGGTGCCTCCATGGCAGAGATCGTGGCCGGGGCACTGGTCGCAGCCGCAGGAGCAACCGCCCTTGCCCGCCTTGTGACGGCGGAACTCCCGGAAAATGATGGTGCCGAAGGTCCCGAAGACCACAAGGCCCACTAAGATGGTAGAGAGATTGGGCACGGACATGGTAATTCCTCCTTACCGGGCTGCCGCGGCAGACACAGAGCTGACGCTCGCCCGGTTGTCATCGTATTTGTTCTTCCGTACCAGCAGCCAGACCATGCCGGCAAGGCACAGGACAGCGGCCACGGTGCCCAGGCCAAAAGAGACCTCCCCCAGGATGAGCCCGCCGATTTGATAGACCATCAGGGACACCGCATAGGCCAGGCCACACATATACCCGATGGCGGCCCAGGTCCACTTGGCGCTGTTCATCTCCCGCTTGATGGCGCCCATGGCGGCGAAGCAGGGGGCGCACAGCAGGTTGAAGATCATGAAGGAATAGGCGGTGAGGCCAGTGAAGGCCAGACCTACTTGGGCGGCAAAGTTGCTGCCCGGGAAGAGGACGTGGAAGGTGGACACCACGTTCTCCTTGGCGATGAGGCCGGTGACAGTGGCCACGGTGGACTGCCAGTTGCCGAAGCCCAACGGGGCGAACACAAAGGCCACAGCCCCGCCAATGAGAGCCAGAATGGAGGCGTTGGAGTCCTCCACCATGCCGAAAGCGCCGTTCTCAAAGCCGAAGCCCTGGAGGAACCAGAGGATGACGGAGGAGCAGAGGATCACGGTGCCTGCCCGCTTGATGAAGGACCAGCCCCGCTCCCAGGTGGCCCGGAGCACATTGCTTACAGCAGGCATGTGGTACTGGGGCAGCTCCATGACGAAGGGAGCCGGTTCCCCGGCGAATGCCTTGGTCTTTTTCAGCATAATGCCCGAGATCACAATAGCGGCCACGCCAATGAAGTAGGCCGAGGTGGCAACCAGGGTCTTGTTGCCCCCGAAGAGGGCCCCGGCAAACATGGCGATGATGGGCATTTTGGCCCCGCAGGGGATAAAGCAGGTGGTCATGATGGT
>JAGBDQ010000270.1 GCA_017937415.1 Oscillospiraceae bacterium | reverse complement strand
ATTTCTCATTTTCCAGGGTCATCCGGTTTACTCCTCCTCGATCCCGGCGCCGTAGCGGTTCAGGCCCTCCCGGATCTCGTTCCAGTTGTAACCCCTTCTGGCCAGAGCGTCCGAGGCCCGCTTCAGCTCCTTCCGGTCGGGGGTGATGCCCCGGAAGCGCTTCCGGAGGAAGGCGTCAATGCCCTCCGCCGAGTCCCCGGCCTCGGTCAGCGCCTGGGGCCAGAGCTCCCGGGGGATCCCCCGGCGGAACAGCTCGTCCTTCAGCTTATGCTCCCCGTAGCCCATGGCGGAATAGTGCTGTACCAGGATCTTAGCATATTCGGTATTGTCCAGATAGCCCAGATCCTCCAGCCAGTCGGCCACGGTCTCAGCCTGCTCGGGGGTAGCGATGGGCTCCCGCTCGGTCCCGTCCTTTTTCCGGGGAGGCTTGGCGGTGAGCTTCTCCACCAGCTCCTTCCGGGACATGGGCTTGCGGGCGATCAGGTCCAGGGCCTTGAACCGGGCCCGGCTCTCCCCCGCCGCCTGTTCCAGCTTAGCACGGGTCTCCTCCGAGAGCTCCATACCGGCGTAAAGGACGAAGGAGACCACCTCATTCTCGGTGACCCGGAGAATGGACCCGTCCTCTAAATGGCAGAGCCAGCGGTCCTTCACGTGCTGGGAGGGCTCCAGCTTACAAATCTTCATAGGTTGCCTCCCGCCTGTCCGTGACCTCATAGGTCCCCGCCTCCAGGTCAAACACATAGGCCACCCGGAAGCCCACGCCCCAGCTCCAGCGAATAAAGGCGGGAATGTTCTTGCCCCTGCACCCGCCATAGCTCAGTTGGAGCTTCACACAGGTATCACGGCCATTATCGGTATAGCTCTCGGTAAAGGGCTCCATAAAGCAAACCACAGCCTTGGTCCGGTCCTCGATCTCCCTGTCCGGCAGGGCATGGTGCTTGAAACAAAAGCAGGTCCGAAGGAAGCCCCCGTCGTCATCCGAGGTCTGGAGCACATAGTCGTAAAAGCTGTGGGTCCCGGGGGTCAATATGTCCGAGATCCGGCGGATCAGACCATGCAACGTCATGGGTGCCTCCTCCTTCCGTTCCGCAAGTCGATCAGGGCGCTTTTGCACCCCGCTTGATCTCATTCATCCTCGAAATCATCGGCGCTCACGTCCACCCCTCTGGGGGCGGCGGAGGGCCGGGCGGCAGGCATGGGGGGCATGGGGGCAGCCCCGGGCACGCCGGCAGAGGGCTTGCCGGGCATGAGCTTGTAAGAGTTGGCCCGGATGTCCTCCTCCAGCTGCTCGGCCACCTCTGGGTTATCCTTCAAGTACTGGCGGGCGGCGTCCCGGCCCTGGCCGATGCGGGTCTCTCCCATGGAGAACCAGGAGCCCGACTTCTGGACCAGGCCCAGCTGGACCCCCAGATCCACCATCTCGCCCTCCTTGGCAATGCCCTCGCCGAACATGATGTCAAACTCAGCCTGACGGAAGGGGGGCGCCACCTTGTTCTTGACCACCTTGGCCCGGACGTGGTTGCCGATGACCTCGCTTCCGTTCTTGATGGACTCCACCCGGCGGATGTCGATGCGGACCGAGGAATAGAACTTCAGGGCCCGGCCGCCGGTAGTGACCTCCGGGTTGCCGTACATGACGCCCACCTTCTCACGAAGCTGGTTGATGAAGATCACGATACAGTTGGTCTTGGAGATAGACCCGGCCAGCTTACGGAGGGCCTGGGACATGAGCCGGGCCAGCAGGCCCACATGGGCGTCGCCCATGTCGCCCTCGATCTCGGCCCGGGGGGTGAGGGCGGCCACAGAGTCCACCACCACCACGTCCAGGGCTCCCGAGCGCACCAGGGCCTCGCAGATCTCCAGGCCCTGCTCGCCGGTGTCGGGCTGGGAGATGAGCATGGAGTCGATATCCACACCCAGGGCGGCGGCATACACCGGGTCCAGAGCGTGCTCGGCGTCGATGAAGGCCACCTCGCCCCCCCGCTTCTGGGCCTCGGCGGCGATGTGGAGGGCCAGGGTGGTCTTACCCGAGGACTCGGGGCCGTAGATCTCGATGATACGCCCCTTGGGAACGCCGCCGATACCCAGGGCCATATCCAGGGCCAGGGAGCCGGTGGGCACCGCCTCCACCACCACGTGGGTGTTTTCGCCAAGGCGCATGACCGCCCCCTTGCCGAAGTCCTTCTCGATCTGGGCCAGGGCGGTATCCAGCGCCTTCTTCTTGTCGGACGCCTGTCCGGGCTGGGTGATCATGGGTTTTTTCTTCTCTGCCATCTTCCATACTACTCTCGAAAGGCCGGGCCTTTCTATAAAATTATGATATTTGCCTGATTCTCCCTGTCGGGCACAGAAAGGATGCCACGCCGCCGATACAGGCTCGGTACGTCCGGGAGACCGCACCCTACGGATATCCTACCAAAGCAGCTGTCCTATAAACAGGACTTTTATTCATTGATGGTACCGGAAACTACCCGGAGGATCCCCTGGGTGTCCCGGACCGAGTGAACATCCTCAAAGCCGTTCTCGCTGAGGATGGCCTCCACGTCGGTATTCTGACCCATGCCCACCTCAAAGATGAGCCGCCCGCCCAGACGGAGGGCGCCCTTCCACTTGGAGGCTACGGCCCGGTAGAAATCCAGCCCGTCCTCCCCGCCGTCCAGGGCCTCGTGGGGCTCGTAGTTCT
>JAGBDQ010000269.1 GCA_017937415.1 Oscillospiraceae bacterium | reverse complement strand
ATATGCTCCGGGCCTCGGGACTTCTGGAGGCCCTGGGGACCCTTCTGGCCCCCCCTTCTCACAAAACTGGGAGTGCCGCCCGAGACCATCGGCCTTCTCCTGGTCCGCCCGGTGAGCGGCAACGCCGCCCTGGGGGTGGGCAGCGAGCTCATCGCCACCTACGGTCCTGACTCGACCATCGGCCGCACGGCGGCGGTGATGCTGGGGAGCACCGAGACCACTTTTTACACCATTGCGGTCTACTTCGGGGCGGCTGGGATCAAAAAGACCCGCCACGCTCTGCCCGCCGCTCTCTGTGCCGATGCCGCAGCCTTTTTGGTGGCCGCCTGGTCGGTGCGGCTTTTCTTTGGGGGATAAAGCTTTCTTTGACAGTATGACCGGCAGATGCCGTCAGATGGCCTCGTAAGAAAGCAACGCGTCTTGCAGACCCTCCAGGTGGGCCAGATATTCCTCGGTGGTCCACTGGTAGCGGAAGCAGATCTCAGCCGGCGAATATCCCCGCAGAACGCTGGAGGAGAGCTGGTTCTGGGCCAGAGGCAGACGGGCGAGGAAGTCGAAAAAGGCCACCCGGTTGGCGCAGTCGCCGCAGGCGCCGGGCAGGAAGTCCAGGTAAGGCGTCTCACTCTCCGGGGAGACGGGCTTGTCCAGGGAGAGCTCCCGGTTCCGGAGCTTACTTCTGCCGGACTTTTCCGCGCGGATGGCCAGATCCATCTCCTGGGCCGCCCGGTCCCAGAAGGCGTCCCCGTAAGCGCCGTGCCAGGAGCGGAAGCAGCTTAGAAAGGCTTCCCAGCTTATCTGGCGGTAGGCTTCCTCCCTGTTGTCCACAGAGGCGGCGCGGCAGAGATCCTCGGTCAGGGCCTCCACCCAGTACCGCTCCGTGTCGGAAAGCGGGCTTTTGCCTGCCATGGTCAGGCCCCCTTCCGTTTACGGCCCGGAGCGCGGGCCGGCCTCAGCCCGGCCGGCGGCTTGCGCAGGCCCTCATATTGGCACATCCAGCAGCCCCAGGGCTCATACCACTCTGCCTGGTAGGAGGCGGGGAAGGAGATCTGGTTTTTCCGCAGCAGATCCCCCAGGTCGTGCCTGGTCTGTACGCCCTTATCTGTGGGAAAAAGGTTGAAGGGGCCTTCGGTGTCCAAAAGCAGAGTGTAGCCGTCCGGGCTGACCCGAAGGCGAAAGGCGGCGGCGTTGTTCAGATGGGCGTGGAAAGCGCTGTTGAGCGCAAGACGGTCGTTTTTCGTGACGGAGATCCGAAAGGTGGCGGTCCGGGCGGGCGAGGCGGAAAGATCCATGAACTCCTCAAGCTGAAATTGACACGGTTGAAGCATAAAAGTCCCTCCTTTGTGAAATATAATCAAAGATTAGCAGAAAAAAGTTCAAATTACAATGTGGAAAACCGTATCAATATTTGCGCCGAAAAAAACGAAAATTGATGTAGCATTCCTCTATAATTTTGATCAAAAAATTGCTATGCTGAAAGATTGGAAAAATATCCGCTATCCGCCCGAAGGTCTATGGACTTCAGGAGAGAAAATTCCCTCTTGACTATCATACTAAAATGTGTTAAAGTAAGCCTTGCGAGAGAACAACAGAAAGGCGGGTGGCCTTTATGGCAAACCTGAACCGGAAAGGGTATTACTACTATTACCGCTATTACCGTAGCGGGAATTTGTGATGCCCTTTGCGGCTCTGCCGTCTGAAGCAACGACGCGGCAGCCCACAACGGGCCGCCGCGTTTTTATTTTGCGAAGGAGTGAAGTCGTATGGTCGTGATCATGAAGCCGGGCCACACCCGGGAGGAGCTGGACCGTGCCATCAAGGAGATGGAGAAGAGCGGGGTCAACGTGATGATCTCCCGAGGCTCCGAGACTACCATTCTGGGCGCCGAGGGCAACGCCGCCGGCATCGACACCGAGAAGATGGAGGCACTGCCCGGGGTGGAGCGGGTCATGCGGGTCAGCGAGCCCTACAAGAAGGCCAACCGGAAGTACCACCCGGACGACAGCGTCATTGAGATCGCTCTCGGGGTGACCGTGGGCGGAAAGAAGCTGCTGGTGGTGGCGGGGCCCTGTTCGGTGGAGAGCGAGGAGCAGATCACCGGCGTGGCCAAAAGCGTGAAGGAAGCCGGAGCCCAGGCCCTGCGGGGAGGAGCCTTCAAGCCCCGGACAAGCCCTTACTCCTTCCAGGGCATGGGGTACGCCGGGCTGGACCTGCTGGAAAAGGCCCGGGTGCGCACAGGGCTCCCTGTGGTCACCGAGCTTATGAGCACCGACGACATCGACTATTTTGCCGAGCATGTGGATGTGATCCAGGTGGGAGCCCGGAATATGCAGAACTTTGACCTGCTCAAGCGGCTGGGCAAGGTGGACAAGCCGGTGCTCCTCAAGCGGGGCCTCAGCGCCACCATCGAGGAGTGGCTCATGTCGGCGGAATACATTCTGGCCGGGGGCAACGAGCGGGTCATTCTCTGCGAGCGGGGGGTGCGGACCTTCGAGAACTTTACCCGGAACACCCTGGACCTGAGCGCCGTGCTGGCGGTGAAGAAGCAGAGCCACCTGCCCGTGGTGGTGGACCCCTCCCACGCCAGCGGCCAGGCCTGGATGGTGGAGCGGCTGAGCCTGGCGGCCATCGCCGCCGGGGCGGACGGGCTTATCATCGAGGTCCACAACGACCCGGTCCACGCCCTGTGTGACGGCCAGCAGTCCATCACCCCCGCCCAGTTCGGGGACCTGATGGGCAAGGTGGGGAAGATCGCCGCCTGTGTGGACAGAGAGGTGTGAAATGAAAAAATTTGTCATTGCGGGCCTGGGCTTGATCGGCTTACCCCCACAGGGCAGGCCCTGTGGGGACCCTGTTTGATTAAAATAAACGCGCCTTCGGCGCGGGCGCTAATGCGCCTGGAGCCGCTGATGTGCAAAAAATGAGGTGTCAGGATATGGGTAGGAAATTCGTCATTGTGGGCCTGGGGTTGATCGGCGGCTCCATGGCTCTGGCCCTCAAGGGGTTTGAGGACTATGAGATCATCGGCGTGGCCCGGCGGCAGGCCACGGTGGACTATGCCAATTCTCACGGCGTGGGAGACAAGGCCACTCTGGACCTTGCCTCAATCCTTCCCGAGGCCGATGTGACTATGCTGTGCATGGACCCGGACGGCATCGTGGCCTTTCTGAAGGAGCACCGGGACCATTTCAAGCCGGGAAGCCTTGTCACCGATGTGTGCGGCGTCAAGACCGCCATTATGAAGGGGGCGGAAGTCCTCCCCGAGGGGGTAGACTTCATCGGCTGCCACCCTATGGCGGGCACGGAATTTTCCGGGGTGGAGCACGCCTTTCTCGAGATGTTCCAGGGCTCCCACCTGATCCTTACCCCCCGGAAGGACAGCACCCGGGAGCACGTAGCCCTGATGGAGGCCCTGGCCGAGCACATCGGCTGCCGGGATGTGGTGAAGACCACCCCGGAGCGCCACGATCAGATTTTGGCCTACACCTCCCAGATGATGCACGTGATCGCGGTGAGTGTCTGTGACGACCCGGAGCTCTTCGCCTGCAAGGGCTACGAGGGCTCCTCCTTTCGGGGCTGTACCCGGGTGGCCGCCCTGGATGCAAAGCTGTGGACCCAGCTCTTCTCCCTTAACACCCCTGCCCTGACCGCCTGTCTGGATGAGCTTATCGGCCACCTCCAGTCCTACCGGGAGGTCATTGCCGCCGGAGACCGGCAAGCTCTGCTCCGCAAGCTGACCGTCTCCTCTGACCGCAAACGCCAGGTGGACCTGCCGGGGCCCGACCTGCTGAACTGAAAAAATCTCACTATTTTAAGAGTTCACTTGCCAAAAGAGAAATATAATTACAAAATAATTATACGTTCGATAAATTTTTGTGAGATGAAAACAGAAGTGAATTCTATGGGAAGTGAGGTAATATCTATGCGGGAAGAATACGACTTTTCCAAGGCAAAAAAGAACCCTTATGTAAAAGCGCAGAAGCGGCAGATCACGATCAATCTGGACAGCAGTGTGATCGACTATTTCAAGACACAGGCAGAGACCTCAGGGATCCCTTATCAGACACTGATAAACCTTTATCTGAGAGACTGCGCGGAAGAAAAGAAAAAGCTGCAGATCTCATGGCAGTAAAAAGCACCCCTGCTCCTCGTATTGAAGGGAGCAGGGTCATTTAATATGTTCAACTACTTTGGCACAATTCTAATCCTCTTTTCCTGCAAGTCGAGCATATATGCGTATGGCATATAAAAACTTGCAGAAGCTAAAAGAAGCCCCAATTAAAAATGAAATGTTGTTTACAGAACGTGCTCAGGAGTCACCAGTCACTTCTTCTATGATAAAAGACTGTCCAATAAAAAATTTATAAGCCAAGCAATTCCGAAAATATCTGTCTGCTTTCCTAATGATTTGCCTCTCCGTTCTGCATCTGCACAGGATAAAATGGCAATCTTATTCTCATCTTTAACGCGACTAATTAGTACACACTCAATCACAATCAAGACGGCAAATAGAATGATGAAGCGAAGGAAAACGCCCATGAACATAGCCCATTCCTGGCGATAGGTCGTTGTATGATATAGATAGGTTGAAATGCATGCTACATAAAGAATAACATTACAGATGTTAAAAATCCAATTCAGTTCCCAAAGAATGGTTTCCAATCCCTTTGCGGTACGAATGAGCAGATGCTGCATGGGAAGCACTCCTCTCTCCGCTGTTGCGCCATGATTTTCCGGGCATTGTCTGGTGGGGCTGGCCTCTCAGAACTGAAACACGACCCCCACTATAGCTGCCAGGCCGATAAAGACGATGGGGTGGAGCTTTTTCAGCTTTTTGTGCTGGAGGCACAGGAAGATGGCGGCCGCCAGGGCGAGCTGGGGCCAGCAGAGGGCGAAGGTATGTTCGGCGGTGCCACCCACGGCCAGAAACACCGACACGGCCACCCCCAGTCCCGCCGAGGTGATGAGTGCGGTGGAGGCGGGGCGGAGCCCCTGAAAGACGGCGTCCACCGTCCGGGACTGGCGGAACTTCTGGAGGAATCCGGCAATGATGAGAATGACCACGATGGAAGGGAAGATGAGACCCAGGGTGGCGATGACCGCCCCCAGGATCCCCCCGGTCTGAAAGCCCACGTAGGTGGCCATATT